>CP031964.1:2438523-2743339 GCA_003443635.1 Flavobacteriaceae bacterium
TGACAATGGAGGAGGTACAGATGAATATGGGAAAATATTATTTTCTTATTTTGTAAATCAGCCTTTTAACTATTATAAATCATTACGAATGAATAAAGAAAGTTTTGAAAGCTTTAAATATACAAGTAGACCAAATGCGAAAACTCCAAAGGGAATGTTAAAACCTAATGAAGAAGGAACATTTGACAACATTCAACATCCCAATGTTGGCAGGCAGAACCCATTATCTCCAGTTTTTTCCGGAAATATTTATGTTTTAATAAATGGTAGGTGTTTCTCAACTACAAGTGAATTTTTATCTCAACTTCATTTTAATACTGATGCGGTTTTTATTGGTGAGGAAAGCGGGGGCGGTTATTATGGTAATTTTTCTGGCCTAACGCCTGACTTTACCTTACCAAATACTAAAGTAAGAATTGAAATTCCATTAATGAATTACAGAATGGCTGTAGAAAATTACCAATATACGGATAGAGGGCTGATTCCAAATTTCATTGTAAAGCGAACTATAATAGATGAAATAAACAATACCAACCCAGAATTGAACTTCGCAAAAAAACTCATAGAGGGTAAGTAAAGGTTAGTAGACTATAGTATTTGAAAACAAAATAACATAATTACGAGGAAGTTTTTTTGATTCTACTCAAAATCAATTTTTATAAGTTTAATTATACACAACTGGGTTTCGGCTGTGAAATATACAACTTGTTCTCAAGCTATTCCAACCTTGGACTGAATGATTTATCGCAGAGAACCAACCTTAGTCTAGCTTTTTGTTAAACAAAAAATGCTTAAATATAGGTCAATTAATATAATTCGATTCAGTCTTGAGTAATTTATTCCATTAGGATACATAAAATACTCTTCACCTATTTATAGGTATTTCAATAAAAATGATACAAATATGGAGCAAACTATATCAAACTATTTGCCGATACAAAAAATAATTTCATAGTATTCATATATGCTTATAATTAAACAATACAAATTAGAGACAAATATTTTCAAAATAATTTAAAGTAAAACAAAGTATTTTGCTAAATACAAATTAACCTATAATTAGAAATCTAATTACCTTTTTATGACACTCTCTTAAAATTTGAGTAGATTGATTAGTTCTTGTAGATTACTGGAATTTTATTTATCTATTCATTTTTAAAAATTCTATATCATTTGAAACAAATGACGGTGCATAATTGTAATTTGAGTTAGTGAGCTGTTTAACATTATCTCCATTAGCATCCATAATGTATATATGATGATTATTCCCTTTATTACCTCTTTCGAATACAATTTTTTTATCATCTGATGACCATCTAGGCCTTCTGTCTATTAGAGGGTGATTGGTAAGTCTGATTTGTTTTTTATCGGTTAAGGTCATCGTGTATAACTCCATATTCCCATCAGCATTGCCATAATAGAGTATTGTTTTTCCATCATTAGATAATTGTGGCATTAACTTATCTCCGCTATCATTTGTAAGAGTTTCTTTTTTAGAACCATCTGGTTTCATTCTCACGATTTGATAGATTCCATTGATTTCAGATGAATAATAAATCATATTATCATTCCCCCAACAAGGCATTGTATCAGATTTAGAATCATTAGTAAGATTAATAATATTACTACCATCTTTGTTCATCATAAATACTTCACTATTCCCTGCCTTAGAAGAAACGAAAATAATTTTGTCTCCATCAGGGGACCATGAAGGACTATATTCAGCACTACTTGAATTTGTTAATTGTTTGTATTCATTTTTGTTTATATCTAACAACCAAATTTTCCACCATCCTACTCGTTCTGAAGTAAAAACAATAAAATTCCCATCAGGAGAAATCATCGGACTACTGTCTTTTCTTAGATTATTTGTTATCTGCTTGGTTTTCCCGTTGGCATCTACGAGATAAATATTATCTGAATTATTAATTTGTTTTGTATATAAAACTTCATAAGATTGCGCACAAACATTTATAGTATAAATACACATCAGAAATATTAATATTTTAAACTTATTAGTAATTTCTATCATATTAATTGATTTTTCTTTGTTTTTCTCGGAAATATAAGAACAAAGGGAAGCCTCCTGCTAAACCGAAAAACAGTGTTAATATCCAAACAAAATATACTAGTTTGATTTTATACTTTTTAGATTCATTGAACGACCAAATAAAAAATACTAAAACAGCAAATAATAAATCGATAGAAAATATGGAAGAGATCCTGTTTGCAAACATACTATCTAAAGTAGCTTTTGGATTTGTATACAATAGAATGTTACCTGTTTCTATAGATTCAATAATTACAAAAATTGTTGGCACAATAAAACCTATGACTGCTAATATTAAGTAAAATTTTTTCATCTATTATTATTTTTAGTCACCTATAATTCTGTTTTTATATTTTTAAAAACCAGCTCGTTCATTTGATAATTTATCATATAAGCAATTTTAAAAAGTAACCATTCCATTAATCAATAAACTTATACGCTGCAACCTATAAACCTTAATCATCAATAGATTTATAGCGCAACTAAATTATCAGAATCTTGAGCTATTATTTTCATTATTCACTTAAATGACCAAACTGGCCTTTTGCCTGAAACTAATTCTCTAAACTCGCTTCCGTTTAAATTCATTACCGCTATTTTTTGATTCTTTGAAACGAAAGTAATACTCTTATTATCTGGTGAAAATGAAACATTTGTATATTCTGCAATTGTTCTTAATTTCTTAATATTTGAGCCATCAGCATTTGCCATCATTAAATCTGAGGCGTTAGATTTCACCAGGCAATACGCAATGTATTTTCCATCTTTTGAATATGCTACATTTCTCACTTCGCTATTAGAATGTATTAAAACTACTTTTTCATTTCCATTAATATCTGCTCTAATTATATCCCAACCGTTTTTAGAATTTTTACTTGAATAAATAATATACTTACTATCTGGTGACCATTTAGGAAACGCATCATCTTTCCTACTTTTACTAATATTTACGACATTACTCCCATCTGCATTCATTCTATAGATTTCGACATTATTAGAGCGAGTTGATTCAAACACGTAGTATTCCCCATCTGGCGAAACAACTGTACTCCAAGTACTTGAGCTACCATTTTGAGGCTCTTTTGAAATTCGCTTTACATCAGTTCCATTAGTATTCATTATATAAGTTGACATATAACCGTGATTAACAGGGTCGTAAATAAAGGCAACTTTTCCTTCTTTAGTTGTAGAGGCAGATAGACTGATAGGTGTATGTCCCGGCTCTTTAAAATCGGTTAGTTGTTTTAACCCAGTTCCGTCTGAATATATGCTATGCAGTTCTCTATTTTTTGTGAAAATTATTTTCTCTTTTAATTGTGCGTATGATTGGATTGTAAATACTAATAAAAATACTTTTGTTATATATTTTAATACTACTAGTTTTTTCATGTTTTAATTCCTTTTAAGTTTCTTTACATTACCAAGTAGGCATAGCGTCGAAATATGAATTCTTAGTTAATTGAGTTTCTGATTTATCTTTTAAATTAATCTTAAATATTTCTTGATTACCATTAACAGCTCCTGTAAATAATAATTCATCTCCTGATATTGACCAAGCTGCTGTCGAGTAAGAAATTACATTTTCAGCAATTGTTTCTATTGTATTATCTGCCGTAGATAGCATAATCAAATTATATCCTTCTCCTTTTTTAATTTTTCTATTAACAGCTATTAGTGTTCCGTCTTTTGAAAAAGTTGGGTGCATATAAGAATGATTATTAGGTGAAAGTTGAGTTCTTGCTTTTGTTTTCAAATTCATAGTATACAATACTTTTTCTCTTATATATGTATACACAATTGATTTGCCGTTAGGGTGATAACTACAAACAGCTCCCCAGGTTGGCTGCCTTTCTTTTTTAAAGTTTTCAGAAATGTTTTTCTCATCACTGCCATCACTTGCTATACTCAATATTTCCCAAACGCCATTGCGTCTTCCGCTAAAAATAATGCGTTTTCCATCTGGACTCCAATTGGCAAATAACCCTTCTTTTTGAGTGACTCTTGTTTTATTACTACCATCTATATTCATTGTCCAAATGACATACCTATCGTGATTATCGGTATCGCTATGGTATACTATTTTTTTTCCGTTTGGCGATAATTTTGGACCATTATGATGCGGGTAATGATTTGAACCATTATTAGATGTTAATCGCTTACCTGAACCACCATTAGCAGGTATTCTTACAATATCTCTTCCATCAGAGCCTTCTTCTGTAGTAAAATAAATGTAATTGTTATTTTCATTTTTAGTATTACCATCTATAGCATCATACGATATCAATGCTAACACAAAAAATATAAATATTGTTTTCATAGTTAATAATTTATTAGGCTCACTTTAATTTTTACTAAAATGAGTATTCATTATCCAATCTATTACTGGATCTTGTCCATTGTAAAATCCTTTCCAATCATATTCAATTAGAATGTCTGGGATAATACCAGAGGTATCTTTATCAGAGTATGTATAATATTCGCTAGAATAAGAACAAGGAATGTTTGAATTTGGAAGTGTAAAACTATTATTCTCTTGATACCCATTAGGCCTTGCTGCTGTTGGCTGTCCAATAAATTTTGCATTCAATCCTTTTTGAAAATCACTAGCGTTGCCCATCCCTGCTGAAAAAGTCATATTACCAATACCTACATATACTATAATTTTTTTCGATTGGATAGTTTCTTTTACAATATTAAGTAGACGCTCACCTTTTTTACCATCACCTCCACCATTTGTTCTAAAATCGATTAATAGCACGTTAAAATTGCCTTCTTCAATCCATTTGTTTAACCGTTTTCCAAATGCTTTCATTTCTTTTTTATTGAGGTAACTTATGAAATTGAAATATCCAATTACTCCTTCATCAGTAGTAACTGTTTTATACCATAATTTCTCATTAAAACGCTGAAACCTGAGTGGTTCTTTTTTAAACGTATTGGTCATATTGGTAAGGCTGCAAGGTTGTTTTAAACAAACATCAAAACTGTCTATTATGCCATTCTCGTTTCTTACAGTTAAAGTTAAAACATCTTCTTCCTTACTAACTTTCAAAGCATTCAGCATTTCGGTTAGCCTTAAGACATATTGTGCTTCATTTATAATATATCCTTTAGATTCTCCATTTGCGATATAGTTAGACACTTTATCTAATACCTCTTCTGGGGTAAAACCTCCAAATTTTACGATTTCCCAGCCCAAATATTTCTGTAATGAAGCCTCTACGTTTTGAACATACAATCTATCATTGAACCATCTAAAGTAAAGCGGTATTTCACTAAATGCTTTATAAGGTCTTGCATAGGTATGTCCATCTCCAAACTTTGAAGCAAATGAAGTTAATGCTAAAGCAGCTTCTGAATTAGACCCTAGATTGATGGTCTTTAATGCAGTTGCATATTCGACATCTATCGCTTCTTTACTTAATCTATGGTATGGGTTTAAATGTTTAGTAGTAATCTTCTCTTTTAAATAATCTAAATCTTCTCTCCACAGCTCTTTTGTTAATTTAAGATTAATAGGGCTTTGTCCTTCTGAGCAAGGGCCCAACGAGCAAATAAATAAAATAAAGATGAATTTTTTCATTTTAGTATTTTCTCAGATGAAATTCACTAATAGATTAATCTCTCAATCGTTTTGCTCTTTCCAAAAATCCTTTTCCCACAAGTGGCTTCAATACGTGCTTACCGTTTTTGATGATTTCTATAGAGCTTTCTATACCAAAGTTTTTTAATATTTGATGGCTTTTTTTAGCTGAGCTCATCCAATAAGTATCTTGATCTCCAACAATAAACTGTACTTTAACTCCCTTTAATTGTTTCATTTTTTCTGGGTTGTTATTATTTGGATTTCCAGCCATTCCTGTTATTCCTGCAAAATATTCTGGCATTTCCATGACAAGGTCAAAAATACCTGCACTATTAGCACTGTGACATGTAGTATGAAACTTATTACCCTCTACATTATATTTAGATTTTAAATGTTCAAATAAAGCTTTAACTTCATTTATCCTGTTAGTTGCATTATAGACGCTATATCCTACAAGTATCCAACCTTGACTATCTGTGGTTCCTCTCCAATAAAAACTCTGGTCATTTGCAGAATCGGTTTCTGAAGGTCCGACTAAAACAGGATAGGTTTTGCTAGCGTTAAAATCTAATGGTAAGAGAATGGTGTAATTTAGATTCTTTCCGTTGTAATTAAACGTTTCCAGTTTTTGCTGACTGGAAACAGATGTACAACTGGAACAAAGAACTATAAAAACTAATGAAATTATTATATTCAGCTTTTTCATAATTCTAAGCATTATTTAATTCCTGCGATTATACCATCAAAATAAGCCTGTTGATTTTGGGGCGCCTTAGATTTTGCTATTTTATAATACTTAAGGGCTTTCTTTTTATTACCATCTTTTAAATAAGCTTCACCTAAACTATCTGTAAAACCCCATATAAAAGGATCATCTTGATTATTTTCAACATTATATGTAAAAACTTCAATTGCTTTTTGTGTTCTATTTAATCCAAGCAACTGATATCCGTACTGATTTATTTGATTAGGCGTACCTGTTGGGACAGCTTCATCCATTATCTTTTCAGCTTCAGCTAGATTACCTTTATTTGCCATTAATTGTGCTTTAACAGCGAGATTGCTAAAGCCTTTACTACTCGCAATAGATTTATCTATCCATACCATAGCTTCATCTAAATTGATGTTGTTTTGCACACAGTATCTGGCTGCCTGCATATAACCTCTCCAACCAAATCCGGCTACTCCTTTTAATTCCGCTCTTGCGTTATCCACTACTATTTTTTTAGTGTCAAACTCGATTTTAAATGGGATTTTTGTTTTTTCCCATTGTAAAACTGCTGTAAGGCTAGAAGCGCCTCTATCAATAAAATCATAACTTAACCATTCTTGAAAAGGTATTGCTTCCGGTTTAACAGTTACCATTAACTGTAGATCTTTTTCCTTCGGTGCGTTAGTTCCCCAAGATTTACTATACTTGGATAATAATAATATAGCACTATCTTCTTTAGGCATGATATAAAAGCCATAGATTCCAGCTGCTATTTTTTTTCCTTCAATAGTAGCATCGTGAGTAAAATGAATGGTCGTATTTTCGTTAGCACCTGCTCTCCATATTTGATCGTAAGGGACAATACCTCCAAAAATTTGTCGCCCCTGTACACTTGGGCTGTGATATGTAATAGTAACATCTGAAAGTCCTAATCTCTGTGTAATTACAGATTTTTGACTTACGTTGGGTAGTGTAATATTTTGGGCAGTAATTCCTATGCAAAACGATAAAGCAAATAACAATAACGTTATTCTTGATTTTGGTTTTTTCATCTCTTAATTGATTTAAATTGTTTGTAGAGACAAAATTAGATGCATCTATCCTTTCTAAAAATCAATTTGTGTTAGACTGTTAGTTTTGTGATAAAGTGTGAATATTAGCTTTCAAATTAGTATAAATACTCATGAAACAAATATTTACAAACTACTCATCACAAGCTTAACTACTTATCACATTCCACTATTTAGCAATAGTTAATTGAATTACATTTGTTGAATGCAAAAATGAAGTTTAATTAGTTTCGAAGCCTGCCGAAATTATTTCTTTTTTGATGTTATATTCTTTACCGTTATAACAAAACTTAGAATTACCAACAGAAATTTTTTCATTTGCAGGAAGGACATAAGCTCTAAGCATTTCATTTTCTGGATTACCAGGGAAGTTAAAACTCGACTTTAATGCTAATGTTATACTTTTATTAGATGTATTAGACAAGTACATAATATTTCCACAAACGTCAGCTTCTTCTGAAAAAGATAAATATGAAACAGCCTCTTGA
Organism: Flavobacteriaceae bacterium; assembly: GCA_003443635.1. Classification (NCBI taxonomy): domain Bacteria; kingdom Pseudomonadati; phylum Bacteroidota; class Flavobacteriia; order Flavobacteriales; family Flavobacteriaceae; species Flavobacteriaceae bacterium. Next base: position 2,446,430 of record CP031964.1, read on the forward strand.
CCATATAAATCACCATGAGCATCAAAACCACCATTATTATCCACAAAAAGAGCGCGGTAAATCTCTAAATAAGATAATTCACTTATATTTTTTAAAGCACTTTGCGGGGTATCATCAGAAGTTTGATTATTATTTTTACAATTTATACAAAGTAAAAAGATACATAAAGGCAAAAAGAGTAACTTTAGTTTCATCGAAAAAAATTTATAGTAAATATAACGTATAAAATATAATTTATATTAAAAATAATTTCACTTAAATTGACCTCGAGTATAATTGATAATGAAAAAAAGCATTACATATTATTATAAAAACTTACCAATTAATATATGGAAGCTATTAATTTTCAGCTTTGTTGTTAGTGTATTCTTTATTCTAAAACAATATATTAATCATATTATTAACGAATATAATTACTCATTTAGTTGGCTACTTGTATCTACTAAAATAGTTTTGAATTATTTGCTTTGGGTTCTTTTAGCTCCGTTAATTTATACTTTAACTAAAACGTTTCAAAAGATAAACGTAAAACGTATTCTCCAATTTTTAATTGGATGCCTATTACTGGTTGTTCTTCATCAATTATTATCTTCAAGAGCAGATGATGTTATAAATTATTTTGCTAACGGATACCTAAAAACTTTCTTTGGACATAATAGTACTGTTGTTATCGTTATAGGTAGCTTTTCTAGTTTTATTGAATTGCTTGTTATCATCGCTATTTTTATGGCTATGGATTATCAGAAAAAATATCTTATCAATCAGAAAGCTTTAATTGCTTCACAGCTTAATGCATTACGTATGCAATTACAACCTCATTTTTTGTTTAACACATTACACTCTATAGCTTCAATGATTGATATAGACACCAAAAATGCTCAAAAAATGCTAAGCAAATTAGGGGCATTGCTTAGACATATATTAGAGTATGATGCCGAACAAATGGTTACGGTTAAAGATGAACTTAATTTTATAAAAGATTATTTAGACTTAGAGCAAGAGCGTTATAGAGATCGAATTACTATTAGTTACAATATTGCTGAAGAAGCAATGCAATTGAAAATTCCTAATATGATATTTCAACCTTTAGTAGAAAATGCCGTTAAATATGGTATTATACCTACAGTAGATGATGGTGAAATTAAAATAAATATTCAATTAGAGCATAATACAACGCTACAAGAAAATACATTAGTACTCGAAATATCGAATACTTACAATGTCAATAATCTTACAAAACCCGCTGGCACTGGCACTGGTTTATTAAACATAAAAAAGAGACTTAAACAGTTTTATGGTGACCAATTTTTATTTAATGCAGATTTTAAAACTCCAGAATTATATAATGCAAAAATAACTTTACCCATTATTGAATAACTATGAAATTAAGATGTATTATTATAGATGATGAATTTTTAGCAAGACAACGTTTGCTTAAACTACTTGAGTCTTTTGGGGGTATTATTGTGGTAGGCGAATGCCGAAACGGAAGCGAAGCATTAGAAAAAATAGCCTTAAAAGAGCCTGATTTAATTTTTTTAGACATACAAATGCCTGATATGAATGGTTTTATGGTGTATGATCAAATAAAGAAAAAACCAAAAGTAATATTTACAACAGCATATGATAGTTATGCTATAGAAGCTTTTAAAATTAATGCGGTAGATTATCTTTTAAAACCCTTTGATGAAGAACGTATAGCTATTGCTATTAATCGTGTTTTAGGCATTCAAAAAAGAAGTAACTCTTTTGATATTGAGGGTAAAATTAAGCAGCTTTTACGTCGTTATGAAGCTGATGAATATGCTTTTACCTCTCAAATCTCTATCTCAAGTAAGGGTAGAGAAGTTAATATCGATATTGACGATATTATATATTTTAAAAGTGATGGGAATTACGTTAAAATTATTACTGAACAAAAAACATTTCTTTACCGAAGCACGCTTAATGCTCTAAATGAAGCGCTTAATCCTTCCCAATTTTTAAGGATTCATCGCTCACTAATTTTAAACACTGTTTATATAAAAGTATGTGCATATTTAAATAATAACGAATATAAATTTAGACTCAAAAATGATGAAGAATTTACATCGTCACGTTCTTATAATTCTCAAGTGGCAGAGTATTTATCTAACAAAAAAGATGAGTGATTTCTTAGGATATAAATTTTCAGAAAATTGTTGTCTGAATTGACAAAGCTTTTGTGTTGAACATTGACCTATTTTCGAGCTAATTTATAAGTCTTTTCGAAGAACTATAGTTAATTATAACATCAAATTCTTTTCTCAATTTATACTTATGCAAAAGAAAAGAATACAAAATTTCACCAAGCCCTCTATCCATTTTATATACTGATAACTTCTAAAATTTATAGATTTCACCCTTAGTTTCTAACAAAATTTGTGCTTCTTTCCAATTAGGAAAATCATTCATTTCAATAACAATAGTTTGAATTTTTTTTGCTATTAATTTTGATTTATGTATTGCTTGTAAATGAGCTCCACTATATGTAAATGCCTTTATATCTTCTTCATTTTTCCAAAGTGTCATTGTATAATGTTTTACCCAAAATCCTTTTTTCTTAAACGCTATACATCTTGACTTCTTAAGCTGATTAGAAATATGTAACGCAAAAATGGATAATTTAAAAAAGTGAAGAGGTGATTTTAATTCTATTGATGTGATACTTATTTTCATATCCTACAAGGTTTATTTAATATACCGCATTCTTATGACTTCTTGATTAGCTTGCTCAAAGCTATATCTTTTAACTTCTTTAAATCCATATTTATCATAAAATGCACGTCCAATTTTATTGTTTTTAAATACTTCAACTTCAAGATTCTCATAAACGTCTTTTATATGATCTACCAAAGCTGAACCAATCCCTTTTGAATGATATTTTGGATTAACAAATAAACCTTCTATTTCATTTTCTATCATAGAAATAAAGCCTAAAATATTGTTGTTATTCTCATAAACATAAATGCATGCTTCTGGGTTTGGCAAATATAATTCTCGCATGTCCTTAGTTACTTTTTTAACAAATTCTGTGTCTAAAAAAGGATGAGCCAAATTTGAAGCTTGCTCCCATATATTCATTAGCGCTTCTAAATCTTCTTTATTATATTTCCCATAATGTAATGGTAAACAAAGATGCTTAATTTTCACCTTAAAATGCTTCAGATGGCAAATTGAAACATTTATATAAAATCATATCTTCAAATTCCATTTACTCTAAATATTTTATGGCATTTTTAGCCATCTTTTTATAATCATGACCTACATTTTCAATTGTATCAATCGACCATTTAAATGAATGGTTTTCTCTCTTTGAATATTTTTTCGACCAATTATAGAAATTAGATCCTCTCTCTAATCTATTCCTACCTTGGTTCATTGCTAAATCTGTTTTAATAAATCGACCTGATTTAGAGCTATTATCTAATTCTCCTAATTGAATTATCAATTGTTTTTCAAAATATTTTTCGAGTTGTACATTACTTATATTCTTAATACCATATGGGTATTCTATTTTATCATTAGGATATGTATACACTCCTGCATTAGCTGCGATAGCTGTTCTTATTCTGTTTTCAGGAAACAACATAATCATTCTATGAACAAACTGTCCTCCTGCGGAATGCCCAAAAATATCATAGGTTTCATTTTTAAAAAGATTGACTTGTTTAAGATGTGTGAAAATATTTTCTACAACTGTAAATGCCCATTCATCTTTTGGGTTTTTTGTACCGAAATAAGTGAATAAATTTCCCTCTTGATAATCATTGGTAATGTATTTTGAAAACTTATTAGAAAATTCTGGCGCAACAACTAAAATATTTTCTTCTTGAGATATTGCTTTCCATGCATTGAGATAATCCTTTGCATTACGCTTAACTCCGTGCATTACGAAGAGAATTTCATCACCATTTCTCCATGTATTAGGCCTATAAGTCCATACTCTTATCGATCTTTTTGTTTTGCCTTTATATGCATACATTACAAAAGAATCAGCTTTTTCTTTTATTTGCCTTACTTCTGTTATTTCTGGACCTTTAGGTAGCACATATAGATAAACATAACTAGATACAATTAACACAGAGAGTATAGACAACATTATAATAATCTTTTTTTTCATGACGTTTTTTTCTTACTTAATAAAGAATGAATCTCAAGGAATTAGATTCGTTTAATTTTTATTTTTTTTTGAACACCCAAAAGACATTAATAATTTTCCATTTCTCTTCTTGTTTTACCAAATGAATATATTCAGTCCATCTGGTTTTTGGATATCCAGTCTTCAAACTTGTTCTTGCCATATTTCCATAGATAGTAATATCTTCTACTACGTTCTTTTGATACTTTATTGGAAGTTTTTCCTTTGTAGATATCAGTCTTTTTAACTCTTCTATAGGAAAACCCTCACTTAAAGTATCATCTGGATTTAAACCTCTTTTAGCAAGCCTTGGATGTAATGATTTACTAATCTCATCATAATTATTTTCAAAGAAATTTTCTATGTAATTCAATACGTTAGTCTCAATTGAATGGGTTTCTATAATTGTAGATTGAGACTGACAGTTAATCGCAAAAAGTATTGCAATAACTAGTATAAACATTTTCTTCATCCTACTATTTTTTTAATTTGTATATAATCATTATTGGTTTTTAGTCAACCATCTAAGTGAATTAAGTAGAAGGCCTGCATTATCAGATTCAGGATCATGGATAGTCACAGGTATTCTTTTATTGTCAATTAGTAAATTTAAGCTTCTGAATATTCCTTGATCTGTACAAATTATAATCCTTCCTAAACCATATTTAAAACCAATCATACCTGCATAAGAGTTGGAATTCTCTTCTATATCCATAGGTTCATTTGTAGGGGTATAATTTGTTGTATTCTCAGGAAATCCAAGAATGACATCCTCTGGATTTCTAAATATAGCAGCACCACAATAAAACCTTATATTTTCAGGAATCGTATTAGTGTCCAAAGTACTTGTGAAAATAGGATGATTTTCTTTTAGCATCTTATTCATACTATTCATTAGAAAATGACCACATTTTCCTTTATTACTGGTATGGTATTGATTTTGATAGGCATATCCATCTCTAAATTTCACACCAAATGCTTCTAATAGAGGTAATCCACCACTTCCTCCAGGGAAGTGGCTCAAAAACAGAAATAGCCCACCACCATTGAAAACATAATTCCCGATTGCTTCAACCTCTTCGTTCTTTAGAGGACTTATATATAATGTTTCTGTAATTGAATCTAGTTTTAATCTAACTTTGTTGTTAGGTATTCCATGAAGAATCAATAAATCGAATTTTTCTGGATTCAGTATTTCAGTACTTAAGTTTTTCTTCGTATAATCAACTTCATATCCATCTTCTTTAATGATGCGAAACATTTCTCTTGCTGTTGTTATTCCAACTTCTTCTGAGTAAATTGTGTTATGTCCTTTATCAATTAAAACTCTTTTATTGTTATTGTCTTTTAGAGATTCAAATTGGTAAAAATATGTTGTATCAATTTCGGCTTCTACATTTCTTTGTGAATAAATAAAAGTGTGTACTAAAATTGTTAGAAATATTAAATATTGTTTCATATTATTTGTGTGAAATGAGCCAATTGCTTAATTGTGGAAATAAACTCTTTGGGAAAGATTGTGTGTTGACATCTAGCAGGTTATGATTGGCATTTTCATAAAAGTGAATTGTAAAATTAGATTTCTTCATGCCTTCAACAATATCTTTATCATAATGAGTTGGATGACTATCATCTTTATCACCATAAATAAAAAGTGTTGGTATAATTGTTTTTTCTAATGTTGGCTTTGGGTTGTAACCTAAATCGCCTTTATAGTCATATATTTTTTGATTAGCATCTGTAATTGAAAGTTCAGATTTCTCAATTAAATCCTCATAGTATTGCTCTGCTCTTGTAGAAGTTACTCCACCACTTGACATAATTAACAACCCTATATCATCGCTAATTTTATCATATACAATTGTGCTAACCCAAGTGCCTTGACTTGAGCCAAATAACCCTATTTTGCTTGTTTTAATTTTAGTATGAGTCTTTAAAAGATTAACGATACTAATAATATCATCAGCTCTTGCTGATAAAAAGTCATTTGGATTTTCTAACGTTTCTAATGGATATGTTCCCGTAGAACCGCCAATACCTCTTTTATCATAAATGTAAAGTCCATACCCGAAAGAATTAAAAAATTGAGCAAATGACTTTAAGCCCTCCCTAGTACTGTTGTCAGACCCTGAAACTACTATTAATACAGGAAAAGCTCCTTCTCCTTCTGGTAAAAAAAGCTGTCCTTCGATTGTTACGTTTTTAACTTGAGTAGTAAAAACACCATCTCGAGATATGCTTTTTACATTTTTATTTTGGGAATAGCTAGAGCTTATTACTACCAAAAATAGTATTATTATTAGTTTAATTTGATGCATAATATTGATATACAGTTATTTCATTTAACCCAATAAGGATTAAACTGATTTCCTTTGGTATTTACCAACGCTTTTAGATTACTACCATCTGTATTTATAGTATACAGCTTTTGTTTACCATTTTTCTTTAAAGCAAACACTATGGTTTTTCCATCTGGTGACCACGAAGTACCATACATATAAGATAATTCATCAACATTATTTTGTGTGATTTCAAATTTATCTTTATTATTAGTCAAGTTTCTAATATTACTTCCATCTGTGTTCATTATAAACAAGTCTAAAACTGCTTCTTGCGACACAGAAATAAATGCAATTTGTTTCCCATCTGGTGACCAAGATGGACTTGTATATGCATATGCTTTTGTTTTTTCAGGTATTCTAGCTTGGTTAGAACCGTCACTATTCATTATGTATAACTTATAACCTCCTTCTCTAGGTGACATAAATACTATTTTTGATCCGTCAGGGGAAAAAGATGGCAAATAATTATTCTTAGATTTCTGTGTTAATCTCTTTTTATTCTTCCCGTCTATTCTCACCTTATAAATATCTCTTGTCCCTGTCCTTCCATTTTCTTTTTCAGTATAAACAATCCATTGTCCATTTTTGGAAAAACTTGGGTTATAAGAATAATTTCTTGAATTTGTAATTTGCTTAATTCCTGTTCCATCAATATTTGCAGCAGCGATTTTCCATCCACCAAATTGATACGTATTAAATGCTATTTTTTTACCATCATTTGATATTGCTGGTTGATTTTCTCCACGAGAGCTATTCCCTTTTTTTACTTTGAAATTTTCAAAGTCTTTACCATTGTATGAAACAATATGGATGTTTTTATTTTCATTTTCTCGTAATGAAAAATAAATCTTATAATCTGCTTTTTCATTTTTACTTTGAGCAAAAGTAGTAGTTGTAATGTTCAAAATTAAAATGATTACGATACATGTCTTTATTGATGATTTTATTGAATTCATAATATTATAATTTAATAATTATTAAATCCAAAAGTATTTTACAAAAATTAATTGTAGGCTTTATAATGCTCAAAAATAGTTTCAACTTATAAGTTGAAACATTTTTAGTTGTTTTTTTGAAATTTACTTGGTGTCATTCCTGTTTGTTTCTTAAATGCCCTGTAGAATGTTGTCTTAGAAGAAAATCCAGACAATGCTCCTATATGTTCAACTGTATACAATTTGTTGTTTTGACTCTGAAGTAATTTTTTAGCCTCTTCTACACGGTAGTTATTTACATAATCAAAAAAATTAATCCCTAAACTATCATTAATGGTTTTGGATAAATTGTGTTCTTTAGCATCTACTTTTTGTGCTAACATTGATAATGACAAATTTTGGTTTAAAAACAATTTTTCTTCAATCATCATTTCATTAGCAGCACGTAATATATTTTCTAACCGTTTTGTATCTGGTAAAGATTTAGGTTTTTGTATAGGATGTAGTTTTAATTCTGATTTCTGACTGAATACCATATATGCTATGAGGTATATATGTATTGATAATATTAAAGATTCTATGTTATGGACTAATAATGGATCTATATCTAAAAACACATGAAATCTTTGAATAGGAATCATAATCCAAATAATTAAGTATCCATAAAGAATATTATGAATCCATTTTAAGTTCGTTTTTTCTAAATTAGAATAACGATTTTTAATCTTCTTTCTAAAGTTGTAAAAAATATAAAAAGCAGCTATGATATATATTATTTTATGAAGATCAAAGAGCAAAAAGCCTTTCATTATATCTAAAAATCCTCTGCTTTCAGTAAAATATTGTGGATTGCTATCTATTGCTTTATAATACCTTCTTAAAAAAGATGTTTTTTGTGCATTCGTTTGTAAATAAGACGGAAGCTTGTTTATGTTGTATATAATAAAGGGGATGAAATGTAATACTTGATACCATCTGAATTTGACATCCTTTTTCGTTAAAGAAAAAGTATATAGATAAATAAATGGCCCTATACTATAGGAAAACAAATGACCTGTACTAACAAAGTATGGATATTCAAGAATTAATCTAGAAGAAATCAGTTTGCTATGAATTAATTCAAAAAGTATAGGTATTAATATACAAGCAAGTAAAACATAAGATCTATTTCTAATATGTTTTAACAGAATAAATAAAAATAAAAACAAACCTTGACCAATAGCTAGGAAAGAAAATATTGAGTTAAAATTAAGGTTTAAATACATAAATACATGGTTCCATCATTTTTTTAAGTATATGAGTTAGGTGAAAAATAAGCTTTTTCTTTGTATATCAATTAATAAAAATCTACAAATTATAAATTTAACTTCTTTAAAGAATTTTCATCATTATATTCTTATAATTTTCAAGCTGTAGTATTTGTCTATCAACAGTAATTCAAGAAAAAATCAATTTGAAATCAAATACAACTTACTTATAATCAACTAATTTAGTTCTATCGCATCAATATCAATTAATTTAAAGAAATTATATCTTTGAGTTAAAACTATATGTTCAAAGGTCATTGTTTTCCAAAATCAATTATAATTCAAGCAGTATATTTCAAATTTAGATAGGATTAAGCTACCGTGAAATAGAGAAGCTAATGAGGATTCGAGGCGTTAAAGTAGATCATGCTATCATACAACGATGGGTTTTTAAATTTACTCCTTTATTGGAAAAAGAGTTTCGCAAACGAAAGAAACCTGCTGGCAAATGATGGAGAATGGACGAAGCTTATATTAAAGTAAAAGGTCAATGGTGTTATTTATATAGAGCAGTAGATAAGCAAGGAAAGACAGTTGACTTTCTGGTAACCAGAAGAAGAAAGCGGATGTGTGCTCAATCGTTTCTTATCAAAGCTATTGAGAATAATGGCAAACCTGAATTAATTAATATAGACAAGAGTGGTTCTAATAAGCATGCTGTTAGAGTTTACAACAAACGTACATGTTCAATGATAGAAATAAGACAATGCAAATATTTAAATGATATCATTGAACAAGATCATAGGTTTGTAAAGAAACAGATAATCAGAGGTTTAGGATTTAAAGAGCTTGGATCTACCAAAAGAACTTTAAGCGGAATTGAAATTGTACATATGATTAGAAAGAACCAATTGATTTTGAACAGAATGTCAATGTTTAAATCATTTTATTCATTAGCAAGCTAGACAAATCCAATTATTGATTATCTTAGAATCAGATTTAATAGATGCGACAGAACCTTTTATTTAAATCAAAAATTATAAAAAATGAGTTTTAATTTATAATCATCTATTTAGTTATAATTAATGATGTTGCATTATTGTCTTATCAATCACTTCTGCAATATTATTATTTCTTATACCTTTTAGATTTTTATCTAAAAAAGCAAATACTATTTCATTAATAGACTCATAACACTGTTTAGCATTAATACTACCACCAATCCCTAATTTATTACTTAGAGGTGAAATTAGTGGATACTCAATAAAATTAGAGTGTTGAGTTTTTGGTATTGTAAGCACATAGTTTTGATCTGGCATAGATTTAAAAATAGTATTAGATCGTTCATTTATTAGCTTCCTCGGGGCATCAATAGCTTCTCTTGTAAGTCCCCACGCTTCAATTTGTGCATCCGTAAATATTTGAGGTTCACTAAATATAGCTAAGACAGGGCTATTAGGCTTTTTATCAAAGTTGATACCTCTTGGTGTTCCATCTAAATTAACTGCAGCTTTCACATCCTTTAATTCATAACTACCCAATGATGCCATTGTACCTCCTGCAGAAAACCCCATGAGTCCAATACTTGTAAAATCAATAGTCTCTCCAATTGGTTTTTCTAATAAACTATTCTTAACAAATTTTACGTCATTTATCCATTGTTTTGCAATTATTGTTTTAACACTGTCTATTTTATCTATTGGGTCACCTAATTGTGATAGAGCTTTATATCCTACTAACTTGCCATTAGAAAGTATAGCAAAGTCACTACTATAAGTATGATTTATTGCTACAACTACATACCCCTTACTAGCTAGTTTCATTAAGCGACCAGATGCTTCATTATAATTATTAGTTAAACCATGTGAATAAACCACTAAAGGAAATTGATTATTTTTATGTATTGGAGCTTCTTCTTTGGCATCAATAGTGAACAACTTTAAATAATTGAGTAAGAATGATGGCCAACCTAATTTCTTTTTATAAGTATGACGTATTTTTTCAAAATTAGGAATGTAAGAATATTTATGGTTATGATTTAATGGTGTTGGATAATACACTCTAATGGCTAATTCTCTTAAGTCATTCGGTTCCTTGGTTAAAATTTCTTTTCGATTTGTGTCTACTAACTGGTAGTTTTGAATGCCAATATCATAATCACCGTTTACATTACTAAATTGTAAAACAGGTAGTGCTGTTCCTAAAAATATAGATAAGGTAAAAAGAAAGGTTAAGAATGCTTTTTGCACTATTAAAAATGGTTTTTTATTTTTTTTATTTAATAAATAAATAAAACTCAGATACCCCATAATGATATATGAAGGTATCATCTGCCAACGGTAACCTTCGATAATAAGATGTATAATAAAAACTAAGAGAAGTGATAATATATACCTTTTCTTGTTTTCATCTTTTAATATTTTAATATATAGATCCACTAGCAAAATACTAATAAAGGCTACAAAAAGAATTTCAAATAATCTCATATAATTATTGTTTTATATCTCAAAATTAAAGAACACAGAAGTAGCTTAATGAATTGATTTTAGGAAAAACGAGTCAATATATAAATTGAACTATTTTTTTGTGCGATATTTAGATGGACTAACCTGTTCTACATCTTTAAAAGCACGTTGAAATGTGGACAAGGAGTTAAATCCTGAGTCTTGGGCAATTTTTTCGAGAGTAAAATTTTTATAATCAGATGACTTCAATAGCTCTTTAGCTTTAGATACTTTAAAAGAATTTAAATACTTTGTAAAAGTTATTCCTTTAACATCATTAACTGCATTAGACAAATATTGTCTATTAGTATTTATTCTTTTCGCTAAAGTATTTAAGTTTTCTGATTGATTTAGAAACAACATATTATCCTGTATTTCTTTTTCTAAGGCTAAAACTAATTCCATTGATCTTGAGATTTCCTTTGAGGTCTTAGACTCAGAAGTTATAGCTATAACTTCACCTACTTTTAATGCTCTGTATGCAATAACAAAAAATAAAAGTACTATTACCAAAGGCATCCACAAAATAGTTTCTGCTCCAAAGGAAAGCCAGAATCTTATTATGTTTACAGTATACACTATAAATACAGCAGTTATTATTAAAATAACAGGTTTTAGTTTCTTTTTAAGAGGAAGAATTTTTTGCTTTCTGTTTTGTAAGTAAGCTCTAATTAATACAATTAAAGATATTATTAGGTATAGAAAAATATGAATATTAAAAAGTAAATTAATTTCTATATCTCTAATCTCTGTATAATTCTCATACATTAGATCAAGAACGTTTTTTTTATATGAACTTGATCTAAAGAATAAAGAGGATATTCTATATAAAAAGAAAACAAAAGGGATTAAGTGTAAAAGATGAATCCATTGTAATCTAAATTCTTTTTTTAAAATGCTTAATGCATAAAATAGAATAAGTGGTCCATATAATAATATAAGAGGATCTTTTATTGCAAAGAAATGTGGGAAATTGTAGAACTCTTTTGTATAAGTTAAAACAGAATCTGTTATATGTATGCATAAAAAGAATATTAGAATTCCTAAGAAAAATTTAGATAAACTAAATTTATTCTTTTTTGTTGGCAATAATAAACTTAAGCTTAAAAATAACCCTTGCACTATACCAATAATAGCTATTATGGATATTAAATTCATAAAGTAAAACTATAAATTTTATGAATATAATTAGTCAATTAAAAATTAATTATTTAAAAAAATGAGGATATATAACTATCAAGATAAATAAAAAGCAAATTATCTAATTATATATTAGTTTTCTATGGATTTCTAGGAATTCATTATTTAAGTAAAATCACCTAGGAATAAGGCGATTTAAATTTGATGTGACCTCAATAGTTTAAGATAATATGCGCGCAACGAGAATTTATACTGAGTATCTCATTACTTATTAGGATTTACAACATAGAAGTTTAGATATCCGTAGTTATCTTAATTGACCCATAATTTATGGTGGCTAAGCTTTCTCATTGAAATAAACATTTAAAAAATATTTATCATCATAATGGTTTTTTAAACAATGTTCTATAATTATTGAAATGCCATATGAGTAAAAGTGCATTTCCAATTAACATCATTAAGGTTATAAAAGGAGTACCTCTCATACCTAAACAAACAGAAACCAAAAAAATATTAATAGTAACTGGCATCATTGATAATGAAGAAAAGACAACAAAACGTCTAAAGAAGATTAATATCCCTATTAAAATTTGGAAATATCCAATGAAATTCCAATAGAAACCTGTAGAATGCATTGCTGCAAAATAAAATCCAACAGGATCTTCAAGTGGTAAGATTGTAAATTTAACTCCTGGTAATTTTCTAATTCCTGAAGCAATAAAGGCTAATCCCATTCCAATACGTGCTGTCCAATAGAGAAACTTACTAATTGGATTTGACTTGATTTTTTCAATGATCTCCATATGACTGCCTTAAGTTTTTTGATTTATTTGTGTTCTAATATTTCTTGTGTCCATTCTATTATTTTTTCACGATTATCTTCAAGCCCAGTAAGAAAATCTGTTTCTGAGCAATTCCTTTCACTATCACTAGATTTTTCAATACGCATAACAACCATATTAGAATTTTCAACAATATAGTTGATGTGTTTAGTCCAATTTCCTTTTCTATCAGGATAGGTTTCGATTGACTACAGCTTAATCCTTGGATAAGCATTAACGCAGGTACCTTTCCTTTACTCCCCTTTGGTTTGGTTATTATTATCCGTTGTTTAACCCCATAATCAGTGATAACAAACTCATATGAAGTGTTAACTCTTTCGCTATTTTCAAATTTATGACTGTATTGATAACTCAAAAAGAGTAATCGTTAAAGAAATCTGTCATTTTATAAATTGGATTGTTTTTGAGAACAAACTAATTATTATTGAAACTAAAATGATTTATCTCATTACTTAATAAAATAGAACCCATATTAAATGGATATCTACTAATATAAATAAGTTCGCCAAAGTCGATTTCCACTTATTAAGTTAATTAATATATCATCATAAACATGTAATTCTTTTTATAACAACTTTTCTCAATTCCAGTTTGTACTTCAGAATTAAGTGGAATGATAAGCGAGAATTCTTTAAATGGAAAAATAAATGACTTGTCTGCTTTAGCTATATCTCTTACTAATGAGAAGAATATCAAAATTTAATTTGAAAATCAGACTCTAAATATAATTTAAGAGGTTCTTAAGTCAATGAGAAAGTATTACAAAAGAAGTTTTTGTGAGTATGAACGTTATTATAATGCGGTTTTCATACTTAAAAATACATCTATAGACTACTGATTCAATTTATACTAATTTCAAGGTCAAAAAAAAAGAGTTTGTACCATATTTTAGATTTAGAGGTACGGCTTCTTTTTTTTTGATGTTAAAGATCCTAAAGAATTAATGTACAATGAGAAAAACTAAAACAATTATTAATACATCTATATTATTTTTTCTACTTATTTGGCAAGGATGTTTTTCCCAAGTGAAAAAGAATATTTTGAATGAAAAAGAAATTGCTTCTAAAATTGATGCACTTGTAAAGCAATATACTAGTCTCGATATTTTTTCAGGAGTTGTATTAGTCGCAGAAAATGGAAAACCAATATATCACAAAGCATTTGGATTAGCTGATCGAGAAAAAGGAATACCAAATACTTTAAACACTAAGTTTGATATTGGTTCTATGAATAAAACCTTTACCAAAGTTTTGATTCTGCAATTAATCGACGAAGGAAAGCTCAGCTTTGATGATACAATTGGAAAACATCTTATTGGTTTTCCTGAGATGGCAGCCAATAATATAACTGTTGAACATTTGCTCTACCATTTTTCTGGTTACGGTGATTATTGGTCCCCAGATTTTAAAAAACTTCCTACAAAACAAAAAACCATTCAAGGTTTACTAGAACGTATAAAAAAGATGCCTCTATTATTCGAACCAGGGTCGGAAAATGAATATAGTAATTCTGGTTATATTATTCTAGGAGCTATTGTTGAGAAGATTACAGGTAAATCATACCATAAAAATATACAAGAACGTATTGTTACACCATTGAATCTAGAAAATACTTATGTAGAGTCTACACTAAAATCTAAAATTTCTAATCGAGCTATTGGATATTATAAAGACATAAAAGGCAATTTATTAAACAACAACGATTTTGTTGAACTTCCAAACCCCGATGGAGGTTTCCAAGCCACCACATTAGATATTATGAAGTTTTATAAAGAGTTTTTTTATGGGAATTCAATATTAAGAGAAGAAGCCAAAATGGAAGATGAATTTTACAGACAATTAGAACGTCATAGAACTACAGGAGGAGCTATTCCTCACTATGGTGGGTTTGAAGGTGCCAATACAGCACTTTATGAAATTCTAAGAGACAAAATTACTATTGCTGTTTTTGCTAATATGGACGAGCCTGTAGCTGAACAAATAGGTCCAGGAATTTTAGCTATAATTAGAGGGCAAAAACCAAAAAAACCAAGCCTTCCCGCTATTCAAAACGTATATAAACATTATAATGAGAAAGGGTTAGATTATGTAAAAACTAACTTTAAAAATCTGATTTCTAATTTTCACCCAACAGACCCCAAAAGTCTTATTTTAAATAGAATAGGATATACATTTTTGCGTGAAAATAAAATAGATAAAGCTTTAGATATATTTAAACTAAATACTGAATTATTTCCAGAAAATCCTAACGTATGGGATAGTTTAGGGGAGATTTATCTAAAAAAAGGAGATACTAAAACGGCATTGAAAAATTATGAGAAAGCCCTGACTTTAGATCCTGAATTTGAAAGCGCTAAGAGAAAGGTAGAACAACTTAAATTGAAGAACTAAATATTTCAAATGATATTTTTCTTTATTGATTCATTTAGGTTTTTATAATTTGTTTTATGTGTGAACTATTTCAGTACTGTGTTTAAAATTAACCCTTATTAAAGTCAAAAATTATGAATAGAATAATTATACTGTTGTTTTGTAGCATTTTATTCTCATGCAATATACAATCTCAGGAAATCATAAATAAACACTATCAATTTATTGGTGGCATTGATAAAGTGCAAGAGGTTCAAGGTATATCAGCAAAAGGGGAAATAAACATTAAATCATTTAACATGACATTCCCTTTTAACCTTAATATTAAAGGGAATAAATTACGTTTTGAACAGGAGGCAGTTCAGCAAGGTATGGACTTGAATCCAGCTATAATCAGATTAGTAAATAATAAAGGCTATATCATTATAGACGAATCTAAAATTAACAGAGGTTTTGATATCAATGAGTTGAACGATGATGAGCTTCAAATATGGAAAGAATCTGAATTTCTATTTCCTTTCTCAGTACCCTATCTTAAAAAAGCAGGTTTTAATTTTAAAAATCCACAAAAGATTGAAGACGATCTAATAGTTTTGGAATCTCAACTTCCTTCAACAGAAACTAACAAACTCTATTTTAAAAATAATGGTGAATTGGTTAAACATGAATTCACGATGCATCATGTACAATTGGGGAAGGTTAACATTCTTAGAAAGTACATTTCTTATGGAGAGCATAATGGAATTAAATACCCTAAAGAATGGATAGATTATAGAAACGGAACAGAATTACATTATTCTATTGATGATATCAACTTTAATAATAATATTTCTGAACACATATTTGCTCTACCATCAAAGAATAACGAAAAATCAAAATTAAGTGTAGGAATCGTATCAAAAGTTATAGATTCTTATATCACAGCGCTAGAAAGGTATAGTCCATTTAAAGAATCTATTCAAAAATTTAAATATGAACTTGTCGCAAAATCAAAAGATGGGGAATTCAATAAATTTGATTCTCCAAATAGTTTATCAAGAGCACTATCTCGTTCGGTAGTTGATATATCTGGGGACGCTCATTTCGGGCTTAAATATGATCCTGAACTATTTGATGAATTAAAGAGTCCAGGATTGATTAGAAGAGATAATACTTCTTATTTCAAACAATTGCAAACAAGAATAAAAAAGAATAATTTCTTTTTTACTGAGGCAAGCATTAAAAATGGATATTATTACTTCCATTTTTCTGAATTTGCGCCATTACAATTCGTTAAATCTTATTTTGATAAATTAATGTCAGAGGCAGCAAAGACAAAAGGTATTATTATTGACTTGAGAAATAATTCTGGTGGTGACGGTAATTTTGCTAAATATATGTCTAGTTATTTCTTGCCAGAAAATACAATGCTATATACTGAAGTGAAAAAAAATAGAGAAGATAAAGTTTATTCAGTAGCAACTAAGGCTAAAGCTATTCATAAAAAGATGCCTGTTATTATTTTAACCAATGGTAGAAGTGTATCTGCAGCAGAATATTTTCCTTATGTAATGCAAAACCATGACAGAGCAATAGTAATTGGAGAACGTACTTATGGTGCTGCTCATGCTTCTATTGATGTTCCTCTAGTGGAAGGTATAGTAGGTTTTGTTCCTGTTTCTGCAAGTAAACACATTAAAACTGGAACTGATTGGGAAGGTACCGGAGTAGTACCTAATATTCAATGTACGTCTGACGAAGCACTTAAAGTTGCTATTTCTAAGATGGATACCTTGATTAATGATTAATACACTTTTTGATTTAGATGTATAAGACTTGGTGATTTGATGATAAATGTCAAGCTAAATTCATTGAAATACCTATTCAAAGTGCTCTGGTGATGTTTTAAGGGAAAGATAAATTTAGAATTAATTATAAGAGATATGAAGATTAAAAAAAGGAAGATAAAGACTGACACATTTTTTGATATTGAAGAACCTTTAAAAGGACATTTTATACGTTTTTTTAAAAAGTTAACCCAATTCAACAGAAAAAATCAAATGGATTTTGATAGCTAAAAGCTATCTTTTTTTAAACGATTATTAAAATCTTCTATATATATATAGCGCAATAGGGACTTTATGCTTGCTAATAGTTACTTTATTAACTTCTACAACATCAATTTTATCTAATGAAACCACATAAGGTTTGTTTATCTTTATAAAAGATGTTTTCGGAATTAATTTAAATACATCATTCATAGAAGAACGCATTAGAATCACCTTCTCTTGAGCAGCATAGCTCTCAAGATGATTGCCGTTTTTTTTAAATATAAAATATCGTCTAATTTTAATTAGTACGTTTTACTCTCAGATTTTATTAAAGTGCATTAGCTATCATATTGAACTTCACTTTGTGAATCAACTATTTCTAATAATGTAGATTTATATTTATTACATACCCTGAATAAGAGGCTTCCATTGAAGCTGAATTTGATTTTACAGAGTTTACTTATATTAAATTTCGATTATCATATGCGTGCAGATAATGTACCACCTGATTTTTATGGCGATATTTTAAGTAATACTAATTATATAAAAAGAAGAAATGACAAATATTATACAGTTAAAATAAACGCTAACAGTCAATTCGTTTTTTTAACTATTGAAAACAGAAATAGTAAGATGAATGAGATTCTCATTAAAGAATAAATTAAATTATTTTCAATTTTGTTTTCTAATTATTTTTTAAAATTTCTTCTATAAAAGGATCTATATTATTAAAATAATCAAACGATACATTTTTAATTCTAATATCAGGTGTTTTACTTTTCCTGATATCATTAGCGTATGTGTGTACCCAATAAAAAGATGATATGCTCAATTGCATTTCAAGATTAGGCAAGCTAAAAGATTTTGGATTTCCATAATGATTTAATGATCCTCCTGTTGGCTCACCAACAAATACTGCATTAAGTTCTTTCTCACAAGAAGCTATAAAATCTGTTGTAGCTGAGAAAGAATGACGGCCAATAATTACATAAAATGAAATATTAGGATTATTACTTTGAATGTTTTTAAAAAAATTAACCCAATATTTATTCAAAGAATTATTACCGCCAGGATTAGTTCTAACATCAATTATTATTATTTTTAAATTGACATGTTTAATTAACGAGTCTAATTTAATAAGATAATCAAGAATCTTAATATTATCATTTCTAACAAAGTTATATTGTATGTATAATGAATTTTTAATGAATTTATGCCAATACATTACCCCTGGATTTGAAGTGAAGTACATATTGTCATTTCGTGGTAATCTCTCTGCAAATGTGAAATAATTATGAAAATCTTTATCTAGAAAACGATCAAATTCATTAGGGATTAATTCAAACATTTCAAAATAATCCTTCAATCTTATAGGTGATAGTTCAATTTGAATTTTTTCTCCATTTTCTAATTCAAATTTTAACTCTACGGTTTTATCATTCTTACCTATTATAGAAGTTCCTTTAAGATATTCGAATATTACTAAGTAAGAAGGTAACTTAGCTTTTAGCTGTTCTTTATTATCATGAGGAATTATCTTTGACAACTTCTTATTTACTGAAGTAATGAGCTTATTATTTATCTCTATTAATTTTGATCCAATTAAAAATTTTAATGAGTCTAGAGCTTGAGTGACATATTGACCATCATCAAATATATAAGAGCGTATGGGTAAAACATTAAAGTCTTTTGGACCAATATAAGTATGGCCGTCACCTATAGCTGACACTAATTTTGAATAATTAATTAATACTTTATAATATGAATCTTTTTTTTGTGAATGCTTTATTTTTCTTAGTAGTCTAGAGTATCTTTTTTGATTTATTGAATTAAAAGGCTCTGGATGTATCTCAAGAATTTTATTATTTACAAATTGTAAATCATCACTTAAATTCTTAAATGGAATAGTACCTTGAGAGTAGCTATTATGGATAATAAAGGCTAAAATAATAGTAAGTAGTTTAGTCAATGATTTCATTAGATTTTTTTTGCTTCATACTCTTTCCCTCTACGATCTACCCATATTAATTTCTTTTTATCACCTTCTTTTTTAAATATAATTTTAGCAAACATAGCTCTGTAATAAAATTCATTTGGTTGTTCTAGAACTTTTAAATCTGTACTATAACCAGCTGAGCCTTTTAATTTAGGTTTGCCATTAATTTTTTCCACAGTTAATAAAAATCCAGGGAAAAGTTCATAGTTTCCTAAAAAAGACTCATTTAAATTATAGCTATATGTGTTATTATCGTAAGAGTAGTTGATAATGGGTTTATCCCACATTATGGATGCTATGCTATTTTGAAGTAATCCCAAAAAACCTGATCTAATATTGCCAAGATATACGACTGTTCTTTGTTGATCTACATACCACTCTAAGAAACCATTAAATCCGTTTAAAACACCATCGTGACCAATAACTTTTTTTCCTGCTCTAGTATATATTCCTACCCCATAACCTCTTCCTCCTTCGTAAACTTTAGTTAATTTATCGTAAGACAATCTACTAAGAAAACCATCCCTATGAAGTGCTAAATTCCACTTATGTAAATCTAAAACGCTAGAAAAAAGTGAACCAGCTCCTTTAACATTAGAATAATCAATATAATGTGTTCTTTCAAGTTTGAAATTATTTTCAGCAGGATCATAACCTGTGGCCAAATTTGAATGTAATGAAGAATTATCATTATGGAAGGTCTGATTCAAATTTAATTTTAGAAATATTTCATCTTTTAAAAAGTCACTAAATGTCGAGTTTGACACTTTTTCAATAATTAGAGATAATAATGTAAAGCCTACATTACTATATAAAAGTTTATTGCCTGGTATAAATTGAGACCCTAAGCCATTAATTAAATTTAGTAATTCTTTTGACGAGCGGTATATCTTTAATTGTTGATGATCTTCAAAAAGATTAGTTGGTAATCCAGAGGTGTGACTTAATAATTGATGTATAGTAATCTCACTAATATTATTGTTAAGCTGAGGAAAGAACTTTGCAATTTTGTCTTGAATGTTTAATTTACCTTGTTCTTCTAAAAGTAATATAGAAACAGCAGTAAATTGCTTAGAAATTGACCCAATACCGAATATAGTATTTCTGGTATTAAAAATTTTATTTTCTAAATTAGAATATCCATATTCATTCTGAAAAACTATATCATCCCCATCTGCAATTAGAATAGCGCCGCTAAAATCCTTTGATTCTAGATAAGGTTTAACATAGTCATCTATTTCAAACTTAAATTTTTGGCCGTGAGTAAAATTGACACTAAATATTAACCATGAATATATAATTACCTTTAGATATTTCATTTCTCAAGATTTTTTATTTATTGTTATTGGACCATTTTCTGTAGAGAGAAATAAGAGTGCTCCACCACCATTTATTGAAGTTGTAGTCACTATTGGATCCTTTGAATGTTTAACAACATTAAGATTATTCATAGGGGTTTTTGATTTTAATTTAAAATCCGATAATATGTATCCATTTTTCCTAGAGAGTAACCGTATCTCTCGCTTTGTGTTTTCTGGTAACTCAACCGTTATACCCCCATTCATTGTAACCAAAGAAATGGGCATGCTTTTGTTTATGCTTTTGAAGTTTACTTTGACTTCTCCGTTTGCTGCATTTACAAAAGCATATTCTCCTATATTTTTTAAATCTACGGAACCATTAAAACAGTTAACTTCTATTCCATTATGAACGTCATTTACATTTATATTACCGCCTCTAATTAATTTAATTTCAACAAATAGAGTATTAGGTATTTGAAGATCTAAATCAATAGATTCAAACCCTTTTGGTTTTCTATTAGTTATATAGAGCGTTTTATTTTTTAACTCTACACTTACATAAAAATCAAGTTCTTTTAGTTTTTTAGATTTTTTTGAAATATCTGTATATACTGCATTTAGAGTAAATACATTATTACTTCCTCCTTTTAACTTTATATCTCCCCAATATGAAGTAATGTGTATACCATCTAAGTTATCATACTTAGATAGATCTTTCTGTGAATAACTTAGATTAATTGCAAAAAGCAAGAATCCAGCATGTAATAATTTAATTGATTTCATAACTATTGTTTTTTGATATTATTGATTATTTTCTGAGTTCTATTCCTAACTGTTGGTTGTAGGTTATTTTGTTTAGAGAAATTGATTAACTTATCAGATAAATCTTCTTCTATATACTGTAATGTGTTAAGTAGTGCCATTTGTACTGTTGGGGTTTTTTCTATTTGAAGTAATTCGAAAAAACCAGAATCCAATTCTGTAGAATAATTATTAAGTATATCAATTATTACAATCTTTATATTTGGGTTCTTTTCTATTTTTAATTCATCTTCAAGCCATTTAATATCTTTATTTTCAAGACT
Organism: Flavobacteriaceae bacterium; assembly: GCA_003443635.1. Lineage (NCBI taxonomy): Bacteria > Pseudomonadati > Bacteroidota > Flavobacteriia > Flavobacteriales > Flavobacteriaceae > Flavobacteriaceae bacterium. The sequence continues at coordinate 2,468,380 of CP031964.1, forward strand.
TTTATTATTTAAATTATATATAAAAGCTAATTTATCAGTATTACTATTTAACTTAAGATAATTGCTTTCTAAATTATTATAATTGCTGATTTTGAAGAAAATCAGTACTATTGCAGCAATTGCAGTAGCATAAGTAATTGTTCTATTTTTTTTAGAAGCTCTTTTTTGCTTTTCTTCAATAAATTTATAAAGTTTTGAATCTACTTCTGAATTAACTTGCATCACAGACATTGTTTTAATCTCTGAAATGGTATTCTTAACTTTTTTAGCCTCTTCAAATATTTTTTTATCATTTAAATCACTAATAACTCCGTCTAAATAATCCATTATTATTTTATCTTCATCTTTCATATTTCTGAATGTTTTAATAATTTATTTAATTTTTTTAGCCCTCTGCATGTTTTTATTCTCGCATTATTAATTGTAATATTTTCTACATTAGCAATATCTTCATAACTCATTTCGAGAAGATAATACATGCTTATTATGTTTCTCTCTGAAGGACTGAGTTTTGAAATAGCACAGTATAAGAGTTCATCTCTTTGAGCTATTTCTATAGGTAGAACTATGTTTGTTTGCTCTTCATCTACTGCTTGAAAATGGATAGAAGTATATGATCTTTTAATTTTTTTAAAATGATCTTTAATTAAATTATTTGAAATTTGATAAATCCATGAACGAGTCTTAAACCCACCTTTAAATGTATGACTGTACTTATCAATTCTTACAAATGTCTCCATAAGTAAATCATTACTCGTATCATAATCAAGCGTCACTCGCATAAAGTGATTAAAGAGTATTGTTTTATACTTTTCATATAAAACTCCAAGCATCCTCATATCTTTTTCGGATATTCTCTTGATTATTTCTTCTTCTGTTTCGACATTCATATATAATATACTTTATCAAACGATATTCATTTCAAAAAAAATGATTGCTAACAAAATATGATGTGATAGTATTAAGAATTTTATTCTTGCATGTCAATATTCATGCTCTATATTATTGTGGAATATTATGTTATAATTTCACCAAAATATCTGTCCCCTTTTTTTATTTAAAGCACACATCGAAATGATATAATTTATTTTGTAAAGCATATTCAATCTTTAGTGATAAATGTAAGTCCATATTTATTATGTTGGGTACTTATTAACTCAGGTTCAAATACTTTCTTGACCTTAACATGACATTTATGAAAAAAAGCATGGTAAATAGGATGTATATATTTGATTTCGACATTAAAACATATGCCATTCAGAATAATGCATATAAGGAAAGAAAAAAGTTTTTATCTACGGATAGAAGAGATGTAAACTTACCTTTTTTGAGATTCAACCTTCTTTTTATGTTATTTTGAGAAATATTAGTTATGGTATTTAATGGCCTATCAATTTCTAATAAAAAGATTATCAAATGAATACTTCAAAAGTTAGAGACAAAAAAGACTTTGATATAAATGAAACAATAAAAGAACAAACTTTATGTCTCTTTTGAAAAGAGTAAATATGTATATTATTTTTTAAAATAAAATATCGTTGACCTCTATTTGATGATTTTTAAAAACTATCTTTTTTTAAACGACTGTTGAGCTCTTCTCTATATATAGCACCAATTGGGATCTTATGTTTACCAATAGTAATTTTATTAACTTCTAAAATATCAATTTTATCTAACGGCACCACATAAGATTTATGTATCCTTATAAAAGATGTTTCTGGTATTAATTTAAATACATCATTCATCGAAGACCTGATTAGAATGATTTTTTCTTTAGCAGTATAGATCTCAAGGTAATTGCCATCTTTTTTTAAATATAAAATGTCGTCTAATCTTAATTTGTGTGTTTTACTCCCAGACTTTATTAAAGTGTATTGACTATCATATTGAATTTCATTTTGTAAATCAACTATTTCTGACAGTGAAGATTTATATCTATTAATAGCTCTTAAAAACTTTTCAAATGAAATAGGTTTTAAAAGATAATCTAGAACATCAAAATCATAGCTTTCTAAGGCATATTCACTGTAAGCAGTTGTTATTATTATTTTAGGTTTTTTGGTTAATAATTTTAACAACTCAATACCATTTAAATTAGGCATATTAATATCTAAAAAAATAAGATCTGGATTAAGTTTTGGTAATTCATCTATCGCATCAATGCCATCTTTACAATAGCCTATTAATGTAATATCATTTAATTTTTCGATATAACGCTCTAGCACATTTTTAGCTTTAGGCTCATCTTCTATAATTACACAGTTTATCATTTTTTATTATAGATTTAAAATTAAAGTGGCTATGAATATTTTATCATCATCTTGTATTATAAACTTATGACTCTTAGGATATAGCAATTCCAGTCTTTTTTTGAGAGTACTTATCCCTATCCCTCCTTCATTTTGAGCTATACTTTTAGTATTGCGAAATATCTTATTCTCAACATTAAAGAATAATCTATTGTCATTGTATTTTAAATTAATCTTTATAATAGATTCTTCTGATAAATTAACACCATGCTTAAAAGCATTTTCAACGAAAGGGATAAGTAAAAAAGGTTTTATAAGTACACTATTAAAATCGCCTTGAATTTTAAAATTTACCTTTAATTTTTTTTCATCAGAAAATCTTAGTTTTTGTAAATCAATGAACTGCTCTATAAAGGCTATCTCTTTTTCTATCAAGATATCTTTTTCCTTATTTTCATATAGCATATAACGTAATAGATCGGATAATTTCAAAATACTTTTAGAAACTTCTTCTGCTTCATATTCTTGCGATAAGGAATATACATTGTTAAGTGTATTAAATAAGAAATGAGGATTGATCTGATATTTTAAAAAAGCTAATTCTGTATGTAACTGATTTTTTTCCATTGTCAACACCTTCTTATCAAGAGTCATCCATTCACTAATAAAAATAAATAATGAAATAAGAATAAAGAGAATAACATATTCAATAAGATTTGCTCTGACCCATAGGCTAAGAAAGGCATCGTACCTATCATATCGACTTGAAAAATAGAAGATGTCAAAAATATATTCTATAACAAAAACCAAGATAAAACTTAGTATTCCTAAAATTACAAACCACTTATTTTTGGCATTTAAAAATCTTCGATAAAGAAATAGGGTTATAAAATAAGAAAGAACTATTTTAAAAATAGTTCCAAAAAGGATTAAAGGAAGTGGACTTATCGCATTTTCACTATACTCTTGGGTAGTTACCGTGCCATCTTGGAGTAAAATACTATCAACTTCTACAATTCCATCTATATAAGGAGTTATAAGCCTAAAAAACAGTACCCAACATATCCAAAAAATGATATGAAAAATGATTTTTATTTTGTTCATATTCCTTAAATATAAGATTATGATTTATTATACAAAATTGCTTTTAAATTATCGCAGTCTTGTTGAATAGCTTTTAATAGTAATTTTCTTATTATTGTAGAAGACCATTTTAAGAAAATATTATTTACTGTTTCATTAATAAATATATCTAGATGACAACCTCCATCTAAATTAGACTTTACAGATATTTTTTGTGTGATTTGGCATGAAGAATCAATTGATACTATTGTAAACGATTCATTCTTTTTATAATCAGCTACAAAAAAATAGAAATGAATTTTTGCAAATAGAAATTTAATTTTCTGCTCAAAAACAAGCCCTTTTTTTATATCATCCCCATTAACATAAGCTGTGCTTATAACTCTCTTTTTCCATTGATGATCATTTAAAGGGCTTGAAATATATGTGAATACTTTTTCTAAAGAATTCTCAATATCAACTTCATAACTAACTGTCATTATATGTTTTAAAATTGTTAATCACTTATACCCAAGCTGGTAATTTTATTATCTACATCTGATATTTTAAGAGTAATCTTAAGAACTTGATTATTTTTTTTAAGTTTTGAGTTTATTGTGATAGAATTATCATCTAAATCGACTAATTCCACATCATCATTAAAACCTCCACTAAAATTTTTCAAAAAATTATAGTGCCCATCAACACCTTCATGTCTTTCTAAAAAACCTCTCTCAAAATTATCACTGATATATTTTTTTAATTCAGATTCATTACCCGAAAGCGCTTGCAAAAATTCCATTAGCTTATTTTCTACTGGAGAAAAACCTTCCGAAGAATTACCCTCTACAACCTTATTAATTACATCTCCTCCAAATGGGGATAAACCAATACCATCAATTTTAAATGGAGGTGAGGTTACAAACTCTATTTCTAAAGCATAATTTTCGTTTGTCTTTTTACTTCCTACCAATACCTTTAAAAAACCCATTCTATTCTCTAAAGTTTCTAGAACTTCAAACCCTCCTTCTCTTTCTCGTATTGTTTTGAGAAATTCAACATGCCCTTCTAATCCATGATCACTAATAAAACTTTCTGAAAAATTATTTTTCACATAAGATGTCAAATTCCCTTCTGATATGACTTCCAGGAATTCATTAAGTTTTGCTTCTTTTGGAGATGCATTTCCCCCACTATTTTGACTTTGTGTTCTAACAGAATTATTGTCTTGTTCAAGCCCTTCGCCTCTTATTAGCCAAGAAAGGAGGTTTCTAAACACTTCTTCTGGAACATTAAATTTGCCTGTGTTTGATGAAACCACTACAGCTAATTGCTCTATTGGATAATCTGCAATAGATGACGTAAAACCATAAGAAGAACCTCCAGCTCTTATTAATGCTGTTGTTCCTCTAGGAGTTGGGTTTTTAAGCTGTAGTTGATCAAATAAAGCAGTATGTTTTTTATCTAAAACTTTTCCTCCTTTAATAGCTTCTAACCATTGTGAAACACCTTCTGCAGAAGTTACTAGACCTCCTGCTCCCATAATACCCCATTCTGGTTCAGGCCAATACACTGGTGAATTTCTTTTGCCATGACTTAACATATCATATCCAATAGCCACTTTATTTTCTTCCCAGTGGTCATCACTATAGAAACCATGTATAGATATGTCTTTTGGAACTATATATTTCATAATAAAATCTTGATACGATAATTTTGATCTTTCTTCAATAATCATTGCCAGTACAGTATAACCAGAATTTGAGTATTCATTAGCCGTTCCAGGTTCAAAGTTTAGTTTATGATTTAAGATTGCCGTTCTTGCATTCTCTTTTGATATGCGATCAAAATCACCATGTGCACCCGGTACATATTCAGGAAGACCAGACGACATCTCTAAAAGCTGTTGAACTGTAATTTTAGTTTTATCGGTAGGTACACTTTTGAAAATGTTGTCTAGTGACTCATCTAATGTAAGCTTACCCTGTTCAATAAGTTTTATAATTGCAGCCTTAGTATATAGTTTAGTTAAAGAACCTATATCAAATGCTGTATTTTTATTATTTGAAATTTGATTCTCCCTATCTGCATACCCATAACCTTTGTTAAGTAAAGTTTTTCCCTTATATGAAATATAGGCCTGACCGGAAAAATCTTTTTCTTTCTCTAAACCATCTAAAAATTGTTTAGCTTTATCAATATGCAAATCTAAGTTTACTGAGCCTGATTTATTTTGAGCACAGGATACTGATATTAAAAAAGCACAGTAAACTCCTGCCATTAATAATACTTTAAATGTTTTCATAGTAAAAAAAATTAATTACTAAACAAAGAACAAACAAACATTATATGGTTGCACTTATTTGTTATAAATTGGCTAAGGATAGGTACAAACTTTTTGAAAATGATATTGACGAGATTCTCAATATGCCATATTTATTAGCTTGACAGTCAATTTTCATAATCTTTTTAATGTTTTCATAAATTAAAAGTCTACTTAATATATTAAGACTGGTATGCTTGAACAAAATTTTAAAAAAACTTTTTTACCACTAATGGATCAATGGTTTAGATTTTCATTAGCTATGGTTGGTAGTAAAGAAGAAGCAGAAGATATTGTTCAAGAAGTACTTATTAAATTATGGAAGAGAAAACGGCAAATGAATGATGTCAAGAATATTAAGGCCTATAGTTTACAGATGGTAAAAAATCTGTCATATGATAAAATGAAAAAAAGAAAACCTGTACTCTCTCTAGAAAAGTATGATTATGATTCAAGCTTATATACTATAGAAGATAAAATTTTTGCTAAGGATGAAGTAGTTCTTATCAAAAATCTTATTGATAAGCTCACTATTAGACAGAAAGAGATTTTTGTATTAAAAGATATTGAAGGACTTAGTTATGACGAGGTTGTTGAAATCACAAATTTAGATATTCGAAATGTAAGAGCAACACTTTCTATGGCCAGAAAAAGAATAAAGGATTTATATGCCAAAATTGTATCAGATGGAAAATAAAATCACTAAAAAACAATTGAATGATTTCTTTAAAGCATCACTTAATGATAAAGAAGAGGGTGTTATAAAAGAAATAATAAAGAACGACAATACATTACCTTATAAAAAACTTGAGACTTATAGAGACATTAAGCTTGATGATAAAATGTCATTTTTTGAAGGTGTTCAAAAACAATCAAATTATAAAACCTCTATTTACTATATGTCAGCAATAGCAGCTTCTATCGTATTATTTGTTGTTATTGGTTTTTTATTTAAGAAGGACACCGATAATAACTTAATGGCTAATTGGGATACTTATACTACCATAGAAAAACTTAGATCATTGAATCAAATTAATATTGAATCTAATGCTATTTTGGAACCATTACAATTAGTTTCTTTTTATGAAAATGAAACGAATGTTAATGTAAAGCTTCAAATTTTAGATTGCTTAAAACAAATAGATTCTAAAGAAATAGACTTTAACAAATTACTAAAGAAAGAAACGATTCCTATGGCACAATTGGCGCTTGCTAATTTGAAAAATTAAACATTGTATAAAATGAAATTCAAATTAACTATAATAAATACTATTCTGCTGTTAGCATTGAGTAACTTAACATTCTCTCAAGAAAATAAGACTATAACCAATGTTACAGAAGATCAAATTGAAATATCCTTATATCGAGGAATTATACAATTAGATAGTTGTAAATGTAATAAGGTTCACATTGTTCAGCAAATATTAGATTATGATGAATATGATGAAAAGAAAACTATTAGTTTTATTGATGATGATAATGCTAATTTGAAAATAGACAGAACAAATAAAAGCATCCTTAAAATATCTAACGAACAAAGTAGAAACATTCAAAAACTAGTAATAACTGTTCCTGAACAGGTCAAAATAAAAATATTAATAAACCACTATGGCGAAGTATATTTTAATGGAAGTGCTAATGAGTTGGATGTTCAGATATTTAAAGGACGTGTTCAAGGAACAACTACAAAACCTATTAGTGCATCTGTTATAAGAGATGGTAGAATTGATTTAAAAGTTGATGGAGGCGCATTTGAATTGGTTTATGCAAGTATATATAATGGTCCTATTAACTTAGAGCTTCAAAAAAATCTAAGCACTGATTTCGATATTCAAATGGACATAGGCGGCTTTAAAAATTTAACAAACGCTTCATTAAATAAAACAAAAGGACCTAAAGGGGATATTAAAGAAAATGGGGCAGTAACAAATTTCAATACAAAATATTACAAAGGATATCTTAATTCTAAAAACAAAAATCTAATCACTCTTAAAAATGCTAAGGGAGATATCATTATTAAAACTACAAACTGATGAATTTAAAATATATACTATTGCTATTCATTATTCTTTCAATGAAAGGGTTAAATGCTCAAAATGCTAGATTAGATTCACTTAATACTTACTTAGATACTGTAGACAAATTTGGGTTTTCGGGGCAAGTTCTAGTTGAACAGAACGGGAAAGTAATTATAAACAGAGCTTTTGGACAATTATCAGAGAATTCTTCTCAAAACATAACAGATGAAACTCTTTTTGGAATCGCTTCTGTTTCAAAACAATTTACAGCTGCAGCTATTTGTTTATTAGCTCAACGTGAAAAATTAAAATTTGATGATTCATTGGGCGAATTCTTTTCAGGAGTTCCTAATGATAAATCTAATATAACTATTCATCAATTACTAACACATACTTCTGGATTACAGGGTGGTGATCTCATTAGAGATTTTGAAAATATTTCTAAAAAAGAGATGTTGAGTAGAATATTATCATCACAAATGAAAGAGAAACCTGGAGAAAAATGGAGGTATTCTAATATAGGGTATAATGTACTGGCTTTTATTATCGAAAAAGTGACTGGTGTGTCTTATGAAGAATTTCTTACTAAAGAGATATTCAATCCATTAAATATGTTACATACCAGAATTATTGGTGGTAAATATTCATGGGAAGGACTAACGGCTGCAAATGCGATAAATGGATCTACTGATGTAGGTTCACCCATGCAATGGAAATATAATATGAGAACTCTTGGAAGCGGTAATATTGCTTCCACAGTTAGTGACCTCCATAAATGGAATACAGCTTTGCAAAATTTTACCTTATTAAATAAAGAACTCACAGAACGCTTATTTTATCCACATACTCAAATACAAGGCACTGAATTTTATGGCTATGGCTGGTTTGTTTTTAAAGATGAAAATGCGAAAACAAAACTAATAGAACACGGTGGAGATTATGAAAAAGGGTTTAATGGGGTTATTTATAAATATCTAGAGAAAGATGTAACTATATTTATATTAAGCAATAAGTATGAGCCTTTTGGCGCAAATCTCTCTTCAAGGTGGGCGATATTTTATGCTATAAGAAATTATCTCACTAAAGAGGTAAATAAGTTGCCTTATATTAATAAGACTATTTCAAATACAAAAAACCCAGATGTTTTAGGAAATTATAAAAATAAGAATCATTCTTCTTCTATTATTATTTCCAAAACTCAGAATAGTGATTATAGTTTAGAATTTGAAGGTTTGGATGTTACCAATGAAATCTTTCAAGTGCCAGATTCTATAAAACAACTATCTCAAAATGCAATAGACAAAACCAACCATTTAGTAAATGAATTGGTTTGGGGGAATTTAGAAGCATATAAAAAAGTTATTGAAAGACCAGATCGTTGGGATATTACTTTTGCTCAAGAATGGAGGGATATCATAAAAACAAATGGAGAAATAATTTCTTTTAAAATGATAGCAGCTATACCAAATTTTTATAATGACGGCGTAAAATGTATAGTAAAACTTTTTCATGAAAGGGGAACATCTTCTATGACCTTTTCCTGGATGGATTATGGTAGAGATAAGTTATACGAAACAATTCCTAATGATGACATTAAACTAAATAGAGTTATGCAAAAAACAAAATCTGGAACATGGGTAATTTATGATTTGTTTACTAAAAAATGGTTAGAAATACTTGTTGATATACCAAATAGAAATATAAGAATAGGCCCTCTACTTCTAGAAAAACAACAACTCAAACTCTAGTTAAAAAAATAAATAGCATAAAATAGAGTTATTTGTTCAATTCAGAGAACCACTTTTGTTTGATATAGTTATATTTAGATCTTCCCAAAGGTACCCTTGAATTATCCGTCAACAGGATTTCGTATTTCCCTCCAGGATGAATAACTAATTTTAATACATTATTCTTACTTACAATATAAGATTTATGTATGCGTTCATATGTTTCAGGTAAAATCAACGAAATATTCTCTAATGATTTAGAGTGTAATTCTCTATGTCCATTTTTTAGATGTAATTCTGTATAAACTCCAGCGCCTTTTAAAAAAAGTATATCGTTTAATTGAACAGGGTTGACAACACCTCTTTTCTTTATCATTAAATATTTAAGTGTTGGTTCAGCAAAATTTTCACGTTTAAATAATCTGTAAAATGCTTTTTCTAATCGCTCTTTATTAAAAGGCTTAGGAATAAAATCTATTACACCATACTCAAACGCTGTAATTGCATTGTGCTCATATGCAGAAATAATAATGGTTTGAAAGCTTTCACTTAAAAACCTATTTAAAACTTCAAAACCACTTTTGTTATTTAAATTTAAATCAAGTAGTAATAAATTTATTTTAGTGCTTTCAATAAAATAAATAGCTTCTTCTAAGTTATTTTTTACTGTTAAGGAAATTAGTTTACTTCCTAGAATCTCTCTAACAAACCTTTCGATTCGTTTTGAAATGATTTCTTCATCTTCAACAATCAATACGTTCATCCTTTTTTCTAATTATATATTTCTATTTCGGTCAGCCAGATATTGCCTTTAGGTTGCTGATTAAACTTCCATTTATTACCATAAGTTTCTTTAAGTCTGGCTTTTATGTATTTTGTACCTGTTCCCTCTACTATATATTGAACATTTATTTTCTCCCCAATAGTTGTTAACTCATATTGGGTACGTTCTTTATTAATAGATTCACTTAATACAAATGACAATTGTTTTTTTACAATACTATGACTCACCCCATTTTCAATGATTGTATGAATAATTCCAGGCGGTATTTTAGCTTCAGTGGTTACATTAGAATAATCAAAAGAATATGTAATTCCTTTTCTCATATTCATAATTTTAAGATGTAGCTCACATAATTCTAATTCTTCTTTCAGAGTTACCAGTTTTTTATTTGAAACACGCTCTAGTAGTCTAAACTCTTCCGCCAGAGCTTCTACAAATTGCACACTTTTTTTTGGCTCTTGTTCTATCCATTCTATAACAGATGTTAATGTATTCATTAAAAAATGAGGTTGAATACTTTTTTTGATAAGATCTAACTCGAGTCTGGCCGATTGTATTAAAGCTGCATTTTTTTCTTCATTAATTCTTTTTTGATGTTCTGATAGGGATAACAAGTTATATACAATAAAAACAAAGAACGAAATAAATAGAAGTACATCATAATAGTAAAAAATCAAAAAGCTAGGAACAATACTTGCCAAAGCATTTCCACTTCCTTTTATTTTTTTAAAACATGCCCATGAAATAATGATTGTTGAGATAATTAATGAAAAAGCAAATAAATATCGAATTCTAGAATCATGATTTCCTGGAAAAACCCTCATTTCTATTAGGCAAATGATAACCAACATTAATGATAAAATCAATCTTAGTTTAGGGATTTTGAATCTTGAGGCTAAAAATAAAGGAAGTAACAAGCTTATACATATTGTTATGATTTCAATAATAAATAACCGTTTAAAGTGAAATGAATAATGATAGCTATAATAGAATTTTACATATTCAAATATGATAAGTAATAAAAACATAAAGCAAAGTAATCCGAATAAGAAAGAAATTAAACTCTTATCATAAGTGAATTGAAATAAATAGTAAATAGAAATTATTAAAAAAGCACCCCCTAATAGATGCATAAAAATTGTAAAAATTATTGGTGTAGTATAAACTTTTGATGCTGGCCCTATTATAATCCCATGAATTCTAATTTTATTATTTAAGTGAAAGTTAGAAGCTCTTAAAGCTAATGTGTGATATCCATAGTTTGATAAAGAGTCTGGGATGATAAAAATGCGAGTCATACGGCCTTCAATCTCATTATTTTTACTTGCTCCTATTTTGCCATTTTCCCCGATTAATACACCGTCCCAAAAAAACTCATATGATGCTAAAGCATCAATTTTTATTGCTTGCCTTACAAATTTATGTGAGTTGGTATACATCTTTTGCCGCATCCAAAAAACTCCCGTAGTATCAAAATTTACTTTTCTATTAACCCATCTTGAATCATCATATTCTTTTTTAGACCATTTTAAACTATCACCTATTTTAAATAACCTATTTATACTAAAGCCTGAAGTTTCAAAGTTTTCATAATGAGGACCTAACTTAAAATCAATGATAATTTCAGCAATACAATAAAGACTTATTGATAGAATTAAGATTTTAAAGAAAACTTTCATATTGTAAATCTAAATCAAATTATTTAAGGGTTTAGTGCATTATACTCATTTGTAGTGTAGTTTGTATACTTATTAGACTTCTTATTCTCAAATCATCTTTCTTTGATAGAAATGAAAATTATCTGTCATGAAAGTTACATACACAAAAAACAAATTATTTTTCTCTTTGTTGGTTATTGTTTGTTTTATAGCAATAAAATTAAGTGCACAAAGTAAAATGTCTGCTTCAGGGTGGCAGAAAGATCTAAAATTTCTTCAAGCCACTATTCATAATGATTATTCTTTCCTCTTTAAAAAAACTACTGAAGAAGAGTTTGATAAAAAAGTAGAGCAATTATATAACGAAATTCCTGTTTTACAAGATCATGAAATTATAGCTGGATTAGGTAAAATTGTTGCTTCATTTAAATATGGGCATACTACTTTAAATTATAGAAGATTAAGATTTCATAGCATCCCTTTTACCTTATATCATTATAATGATGGCATTCATATAAAAGCTGCACATAAAGATTATAAAGAGTTTATTGGCGCTAAAATAATTGCTGTTGAGGGTATGCCAATTTCAGATGTGTTAAAAGCAATACACCCTGTTATACCTGCAGAGAATGATCAGTTCTTTAAAAAAAGTGCAATGAATTTTCTTTGTATTCCTGAAGTTTTGCATGCACAAAAAGTTATGAAAGAATTAAAAAACTCAATTTCATTTACCCTAGAGCAGAATGGGAAGACATATAAACAAAATTTTAAAGCCATAGAAGCTCGAAAAGCACAGCCAAACAACAAATGGGTAAATGCAAATTCTGAAGGTGAACTTCCTTTATATTTAAAAAATCCCGATAAAGGCTATTATTTTGAATACCTAGAAAAAGACAGTACATTATATGTGAAATTTCAAAGAACTCGTGATGACCGTCAAGAAGATATTGCCACATTTTTTAAACGTGTTTTTGACTTTGTAGAAAAAAATAATGTAGATTGTTTTGTTTTAGATGTGCGACTTAACGGAGGAGGTAATAGCTATAAAAATATACCTATCATTACAGGGATTATTCGTTCTCAAAAGATTAATCAAGTAGGAAATTTATTTGTCATTACAGGAAGGCGTACATATTCTGCGGCTCAAAATCTTGTTAACGAACTTGATAAATACACTAATGCTATTTTTGTTGGAGAGCCTACTAGTGAAAATAAAAATTTCTACGGGGATACTCGTAGAGTGGTCTTGCCAAATAGTAAAATACCAGTGTCATTATCTTTTGCCTGGTGGCAAAGTGGTCCTTTATGGGAAGATGCAGACTGGACTGCTCCTGATTTAGCTGTTGAGATGAGTTATGAAGATTATCACACTAATAAGGACCCCATATTAGATGCAGTTTTAAACTTTTCAGAAAGTGATTTTATCTTAAACCTTGTAAATCATCTTACACAAATTTTTAAATCTAGTGAATTAGGTAAGGCTAAAGATGAAACAAAAAAAATAATACAAGACCCTAGATACAAATATCAACACTCTATAATTGAAGCGCGTTTAAATACAATAGGATATAATTTCATAACTAATAAACAAATTGAGCAGGCTTTATCTGTTTTTTCTTTTAACACTGAACTATTTCCTAATTCTGCTAATGTATGGGATAGCTTAGCAGAAACATTAGCGTTAAAATCGAGACATCAGGATATAGGTAAAGCAATTCAATATTACAAAAAAGCTATTAAACTAGATCCTGATGGTGATACAGGTAAGAATGCTAAAAAAATGCTAGAGCAGATTAATATAAATTAATGTTAATTATAGTAAGTTGTTTTTTCAAATTTTGAAGATTACACCCCATTTATCAGTATTTGATAACAAAGATGTATAGTTTGCTATTCAGAATAGTTATTTTACAACTTAATTAATTAAGTTGTAAAATGAACAAAAAAAATATACTATTCTCTCTATGTATAGGCACTTTCACCTTTCTAAATGCTCAAACATATGTAGGTGAAATACAATTTTTAAATCGGTTTGAATACGTGAAATTATCTTGTAAAGATGGCGTATGTGAATTTTCTGTGCCCTATGTCGATGGCGACAAAAAATTTCCAGTTTCAGGCAATCCGATAGATGTTATTAATACAAGATGGGAAGTTGATAGAGGTATTGAAGATTGGAAATTTACTACAGAACTAAAGGATAATAAGATCAGAGGTAAATTATATACTACTTCAGGAATTCAAAATATCACTTTAACAGAACAATTAGAAGGTATTAGTAAAAATATATTAAACCATTATAATGGTGTATATCAGGATGAAGACGGATTAAATTTAATTATTTATGATCGTTTTGATTTCCTTCATATAATATCACCATATTCTGAAGAAACCATGTCTTTAAAACCAATTGGTGAAAATAGATTTTGGAGTATTTCTGGTGAAAAATCCACGTTCAAAGATTTTAGTAAGAATACATACAATACTATAGAAGTTACAAATAGAAAAGGTTTAAAAAAGATTTTAAAACGAACCTTAGGCTACAAAGTACAAGAAAAATGGATTCCTATAAAAAAAGACACACTTTATGCCAAATTATATATGCCTATAAGTGATAAAAAAGTCCCTGCTTGTTTAGTTTTACCTGGAGGAGGAGCTACAGGAATTGACAATTATGAATTTGAAGCCATGTTGTTTGCTGCTAATGGTATGGCGAGTTTAGTCTTTGATAAATCTGGCAATGGTAAATCTAAGGGGCCAGGTAATTTTCAACTTCAATCATTTGAAGAAAAAAATATACAATACATACAATTATTCAATTATTTAAAAAAACATCCTCAAGTTAATTCTAATAAAGTTGGAGTTCATGGCCCTAGTGAAGGAGGTAGATTATCTTTATTAATGGCTATAGATTTAAAAGATCAAATATCTTTTGTAAATGCTATAGCTGCACCATTAATGACAATGAAAGAAGGGCAGTTTTATGCTATGGATCAACATCATAGGCTCTTAGGAATCTCTGAAATAGAAAATATGGATATTCAAGGAATTTGGTCAATTTATTATCAAGGCATCATCGATGGAAAAATAGATGAAGATATTATAGGCCAGATAAGTAATTATTCTAAAAAGAATAATCGATTATTCCTTCCTCCTCCTTCTACTGTAATACCCAGTTCCCCAACTAAAGAAGATTTGTTAAATGAAAGGGTTGTTAACGAAGCAAATCAGATAACTTGCCCAGTTTTTTTACAATATGGTGAAAACGATCAGCGTGTAAATGCAACTAAAAGCTTAATGAATTTTTACCCAAGAATTACTAATAAAGATTTAATTCAGACTAAGTTTTATCCTCGAGCTTCTCATTCTTTAATGACACCAGAATTTAAAATTAGCCCTGGTTATCTTCAAGATAAAATCAAATGGTTAAAAAAAATACACATTCTTTAAAATATAGATTATATTAAATCTTAATTACAGCAGTATTAATTTCAAATTCGATTTGTGCGCAAAAATACTGATCTATATAACATTCCTTTTTTAGGAAGAATTTCATTTTTAAAAAATGAATCACTCATTCAGCATTATATTTGATTTACTGTTTTTTATATAGCATTTCAAAAATTTAGAATCGAAAGTTTTATTTTTTAAATCAGAATTGATTTCAGAAAAGCCATTGTGAATAGTAAAACTTCTAATAATTCAATTAATTATAATTGTTTATACTAAGAAATTAAATTTAGTAAGGTTATAACAGAATAATTCTCAGCTAAATATGATATAATAAAGAGAAGTATAAATCTATATTGAATCTTTTATTTAAACTTTAGAGTAGTATTATAATTATAATAAAAAAGGTAACCTAAAAAATCAGATTACCTTTTACCTCAAACATATTCACACAACTATACTATTGATTACTTTTTAAAAAGGCAACAATATCTTTACCACTAGGAGCTTTGTCAACTATATTAAAACTTCTTGCTTTTTGAGTGTATCCTTTTTGCAATGTAAAGTCGTCTTTAGATTTTATTTGGTACATTTCCATGCCTAAATAATAAGGAGCTTCTTTGCTGATTAGATAACTGGTTTTAGCTACTATGACTCCTTCTTTTGGATGCCCTTTAGGAGCTCTTTGATGAACATTATCTACAACCCAAACAGTATGAGTTTTTCCGTTTTCATCTTTTACTTTTTTTGTGCCTGACACTTCAAATTCAGGTTCTGCTACATTTCCATCATATAAGCTTAGAGTTCTCAGTTTGAAGTTAACCCCTTTTTTTAAATCCATTGAAGCAAATAGATGAGGTACTATAGCAATGTTAAAAGCTTTAGGGCCATTAACTTCTTTGGAATTTGCTTTTCCTTTTATATAATGCGTTAAAATATGTTTTCCATTCTTATATTGTTGAATTGCTGTATCACCTTCTTCATTTTGCACATCAGGTATATGCCCTTGTATTGGTGCAGTTCTGTAGAGTACTTCAAAAGTATTAGCATCAACAACAGTGTAGTCTAAATAATTAGTCGCTTGTAAATACCAACTTTGAATTATAAGTACATGTTTGCCATCATAGATTCCGTGATCTATACTAGTATATCCATTTCCTCCATAATTATCTACTAAATCTACTCTACAAGATTTGATAAGGTCAGAATCGATTTCTATATTTTCAGGAGATATCAATTTCAGGTTATCTTGACAATAACTAGTAAAAGTCAATAATAGTAAAATTAAGAATAGTGATAATTTATACATTTTTTTCATTTTAATGTTTTTTAATTAATATCACTAATGTATTCTATAACATATAGGAAAAAGTATAAATGTTACAAGTGTGTGTTTTTTGACGTTGAAATAGATAAATTAAGAATGTATTTTCCGCTAGTTACTTTCCGATACAGAAATTAACATAATAAGTTTTATAAAGTTTTAAATATAGACGGTACAAATTTGGTACGTTAATAATCAAAATTATTTAAAATAAAACAAATTACTACTTAAATTAAGCTTGATTATCAATTTTTTCAATTTTGATTTAGGTTATGCTCTATTCAACTAAAGTTATTTTATGATGTTTCTTCTGAAAATTAAAAGGAATAAAATACGTGTTACAACAACGTGTATAATTCATTGCTCCGAAATTCCTCTCCGCTGAATAATCGGTTTCTGTTTATTTGCTAACTTAGTGCAGACGCAACAAAGCCATACACGAACACGCTGGCAAACATTAGAAGCCGACTTGAATTTAAGAACTTAGAATTTATAATATGACCGATTTCCACTATATCATATACGGACTAACAATAGTTTTTGGAATTATAACTTGGTTAGGTATTAAGAATGGTATACAAGGCATATAGGGAAAACGAAAAGGTAGAAAAATACAGGTTTGAAAATCGAACTTCAGGAGGAGTAGTGAATTATGATTCATATGAAAAAGCAAAATCACATAGGATTGTGGAAAAACGACAAAGTTGTGCGTTTAACATTGGATATCTGATAATCGTTTTTGCAGGAATGGCTTTTCTATTTTTTGTCGTAACGAGAACAGTAATTACAGCTCAAGAAATTAGCCAACAAAAAAGACTTAAAAAGCATAGGGGGTATCTTAATTCTAAGGAGTTCGATAGCATTAAAAAAGCTTACAAAATAAAAAGTGACAGTATTAGAAAATTAAAAACAAATAAATAATAGAACCAAAATTTTTGATTTCGATTAAATAGTCCTTTAAAAAATAATAAACTACACACAACAACGTGTATAATTAATACTGCTTTCTACTCTAATTAAAATTGCTAACTTTAAACAAACGATTTGCTACATCTGAAAATCCTGCGAATTCTTAGCCGTACAAATCATACACCAACACGTGGTAAAACATTTTTCTGAATTAGCATATTGCTATTTATAATTCGTAAATCATTTAACTATTAAGCAATTTTTAATTCAAATATTTTGTAAAATCGTATACGATATATTATATTTGTGATTATGATGAAGAAAATAATTTTTAAAGATGAGGTCAAAAAAATCCTCTTAGAGCATATCCTCACAGGTAGTATAAAACCAGGTGAACGCATTTCACTTCCTACAATAGCTAAAGAACTAGAGTTAAGTGTAACACCAATTCGTGAAGCCTTAACCCAACTATCTGAAACTGGAATTATTACTTACATCGCCAACAGAGGTTTTTTTGTTATTGAACTGTCTATAAAAGAAGCTAAAGAGATTTATGACTTGATGGCTGTTCTAGAAGGCAATGCTGTAAAAAAATCACTTTACAATGATCAACAAATAAAAGAACTGAGAATGATCAATTCAGCATTTGTAAAGGCCAAAAGTGCCATAGAAATGTTGGATTATGATAGGCAATTTCATCAAAAGCTTATTGAAACTTATACAAACGAATCGGCTATTAAAATAATTGAAAACTTAAGAGTAAGAATTAGCTTGTATGATTATGCCTTTTGGAATGAAGGTCAAAAAATGACATCTATAACGATGCATGAAAAGATCATTAGCCTTTTAGCTTCTAATGACATTACATCTGCGGTAACTCTTGTTGAAGACAATTGGATACAAGGTGTTCATTACATTATTAATAAGCTTGAAAAAAATCAATCAAAATAACCATTCTCACACTTTGACCAACCAGTCTATTTGTAACAAATATTAAATTCAAAAAATGAAAAAATTATTGTATTTCTCAACGATCTTATGTTTATTGGTTAGTTGTAAACAAGAAGAAAAACAAACACTCTCGCCTGAAGCTCTTGAAATTAAGAATGCATTACTCAAGCAGAAAGGACATTTTGATGCTCCAGGAATCGCATTTGGTCTCATTAAAAATGACACAATTATATATTCTGATGCACATGGTGTTAAAAGTTTAGATACTAAAGCACCACTAACTTCACGGTCATTATTTCATATGGCATCAGTTTCAAAACCTTTTGTTGCAACTGCAATTGTTCAATTAATAGAACAAGGAAAAATTGATTTGAATGAAAAGCTTACTCATTATCTCCCTTATTATACAATGACAGATAACCGCTATAAAGACATTACAATTAAGCACATGCTTACACATACTTCTGGAATCCCTAACATTGATGATTATGAATGGGATAAGCCACAATACGATGATGGCGCCATAGAACGCTATGCTAGGAGCCAAAAGAATTTTAAACTCGATTTTACGCCGGGTGAAAAATTCAACTACAGCAACCCCGCATTTGATATACTATGTGATGTGATCGCCAAGGTCTCAGGCATGACTTTTGAAGATTATATGAAAAAGAACATCTTTGAACCAATTGGTATGAAAAACAGTACCTTCTTCAAACCTGAAGTTCCTAAAGACTTGGCTACACAACCTCATATCTTGGGTGACAGTCTTCAAATGGTTGTTAGTGAAATTTACCCTTACAACAGAAGACATGCTGGGAGTTCAACACTCCACTCTAATGTTGAAGACATGTTACTTTGGGCTCAAGTATATCTTAACAAAGGAGCAATTAATGGTAAACAAATTTTTAGCAAAAAATCCTATGATTTGTTGACAAGTATTTACACGTATGATGGAAAAAGTAAAGTTCATTTAAGTTGGTTTTCAGGAAAGTTAAATGATTCTCCAATATACTATCATAGTGGACAAGATACTGGGTATAATTCATTTTTTGGTTTCATGCCAGAAAAAAAATTGGCAGTAGTAATGATGGTGAATGCTGACGAATTTTGGACTTTGAATAATTGCGCTAGAATTCTAAAAAATTCAATTTTTAATGACAGTATTCATTTAAAGGGACCTATACACTATAAACTAAAAGACCATATTTTGACTCATGGAATAGAAAAAGTGAAAGAGATATATCGAACGGAAGAACAAAAAAATCCTCAAGACTATTATTTCAGAGCAAATTATTTAGATAATTTAGGTTATTGGTTGATTGATAGAAATCACCCAAAAGAAGCCTTAGATGTATTTTTATATCTTGTAGAAGTAGAACCTGATTATGCTGGGTGGGTTTCCAGTGCTGCTGATGCCTATAAAGAAATGGGTAGTATTAATATGGCTATAGAATGGCATAAAAAAGCACTTAAAATAGATCCAAGCTATGAGTACGCGAAAGAAGAGATAGAAAGGCTTTCAAAAAAACGATAAAATAAATGATTTTATGAATTGAAAACTTTATAAAACGTTTTACAACAACGTGTATAGCTAATTATTGGCACAGCTTGTACTCGGAAAATTCTACGGATTTCTCTAATGGTTCGTTCCCTTTTACTATCTTGACCTAGCCAACATAACTAACCATACACGTACACGTTGTAAGCCATTTGAGAAAAACGCCAATGAAAATAATAATCGGAATAATTATAGCAATCGGACTTTTGTTTGTTTACCTAAATAAAAAGAAACAAAATGCGACAGAATCTACATCTGAAAACACAAAACCAACTACTTTCTATTCATTAAATGACGGAAACCAAAGTGAATTACTTATTTCAATGGAAATTCCTCAAACGTGGCTTGATTCAACAAAGACTAAATATGATTGGAATGAATTTGATGAATACGACAACAGAATGTGGGAATATATGTATAAATTCTTTGACGAAACAGTTGCAAAAAGTGGAATTGAAGACTACAACGAATTATGGAACAAATTAACTCGTGAACAAAAAATATTTTGGGCTTTTTTATCATTTAATGGAGATACTGATAATGGCGGAGTTTATCAATTTATTTTCAACCGACCTGAATTTATTGTTGCAGTTGCGGAAACTTGGGACGAATTAAAAATGACGGAATTGGAAACTGACTATGAAAACGTATTGAAAGAATTAACTGGAAAATCGTCAAAAATTAGCGAACTAAAAGCAGTTTTTAATGATGAATCCAAAGATTGGAAAAAAAGATGGGATTCGTTCGAAGATGGATATAAAGAATTAAAATCGACCGAAAAGATTGAGGAATATTATTACGACAAAGAATTTAAGAAAAAACTGTACAAACAAGTTGCTGATTTAATCGAGAATAATATTGATAAATTTGCAACAATAACGAAATAAAAAACGGTTTACAACAATGGCTATAAGTAATTGCTTGTCCTCGTCTACTTTGGAAATTCCTGAGGAATTTCCAACTTGGTGTGTACTTGTAAAGTTAAGTGCTAACCCACGCAACTACTCATATCCGAGACCGTTAGCAACAAGACCGACAAAACAAAATGGCAGTTTGGATTCAAATAATAGGATTACGAAAACCGGACTCAATTGAGAACGAAAAAGAAAAGATTTTCGAAATCCTAAACAAAACGAAATTTGATTTTGATTTTGTAAAGCAGAAAACTGGTGTTGGATTAGAAAAAATCGAATGGAATTTGATTGAATCAAAAGGAATTGAATTCTTTGAATTATCAATGTTTGACCAATCCTTGAAAATTTATTTTGATAATCCGAATTTTATTGAGTTTTCAGGTTCTTTTGAACTTTTTAGTTCTTGGTTTCGTTTTGCTGACAAAGAGCAATCTGAATTGACAAATGGAATTAGGAAAGTGTTTCGGAAAATTGCGTCCGAATATGGAATTTCGGAACTAATCTATTTTTCAGAATGGTTTTTTGAACTCGTAGAAATACGAAACGAAGAAGAAACTTTTGAGGATTTAATGGAACGGATTAAAAATTATCCAGGCCTTAAACGAGAAGATTTTTTTGGACTTGAATCAAATGAATATTACGTTGAAACAACAAGTCCAGTTGCTAACAATGTATAACCGCAATTACGGCGGATTCGACTACGTCCAAATCCACTCGGAATTGCTAAAGTCTGTGCCAAACCG
This sequence comes from Flavobacteriaceae bacterium, assembly GCA_003443635.1. Classification (NCBI taxonomy): domain Bacteria; kingdom Pseudomonadati; phylum Bacteroidota; class Flavobacteriia; order Flavobacteriales; family Flavobacteriaceae; species Flavobacteriaceae bacterium. The sequence continues at coordinate 2,490,050 of CP031964.1, forward strand.
AAAATTAACGCAAATAAACCCGTAACTGACGGTTATACGAGACCGTTGTGCATAAGCTGAACAGACCAATGAGTATTAAAGATAAATCACTAAATTTCCAATACCAATACAGCCGAATTTTCACTTTCGGTCTGAATAGGAAAAAATTTATTTGCTTACCGAAATGTAATAGTTTGTTTGTGTCAAATAATTCAAGAAATACATTTATTGCACTCGGATTTACATTGTTTTCTTGTGGACTATTTTTTTCTGGAATTATAGAAGGTTTTATAAACGAAAATGAAATTACAACGGAATTTATACTTGTGTTTTTTTAGCTCATCCAATTGTTGCGACTATCGGATTACGTCAATTTTTGTGGATGATTAATGGACGACAAGAATTACGGATTGAGAATGGAAAAATGACATTAACTAAAAAAGGAACTTTTCTAACTAAAACACAAACTTTTGAATTGGAACACGTGGAAAACGTTCGGAATGAAATCCAAGAAAATTCATTATCCCTTTATGACAAAACATTGAGGAATATCGCTCTGAATAGGAAATTGCTTTTTAGTCACATAATGGGAGAAATTCTCTTTAACTACAAAGGAAAAAAAGTCAAATTGTTTAATGAATTGACTGAAAATCAAAAAACTGAATTAATAACTGAAATCAATAATCTGAAACAAAAGCCTACGCACAACACCGTATAAAATTAATTGCTAATAGCAAATAAAGAGTGTCTCGGAAATCCTAGCGGATTTTCTAAATTCTATACCTTTTTGTTACCTTATTGCTCATAGAATGATCTCACATCATTGCAAAACATATTGGTTTGGATACATAAAATACTCTTCTCCTATTTATAGGTGTTTCAATAAAAATGATACAAATATGGAGCAAACTATATCAAACTATTTGCCGATACAGAAATTAGCAAAAATATTACCTAATAAATCATCTGAAGTGATTTCCCCTGTGATTTCTCCAAAATGATATAGAGCTTGACGAATATCTATTGCTAATAAATCTCCAGAAAGCTTATCATCCATACCTTGTTGTACTTTTTGTATTTCGGTTAAGGCTTTAAGTAAAGCATCATAATGCCTGGAATTGGTAACAATAGTATCATTATTTCGCAATGCGCCAGTATTTACAAATTCTAAAAGTTTAGTTTTTAATAGCTCTACCCCTATTCCTTTTTTTGCAGATAATGTTATCACATTCGGAATTTGAGATTTAAGATTCAAAATCTGTGCTTTATCTATCTTGTCTATTTTATTAGCAATAATTAATAAAGGTTTTTGAGTGTATTTATTTTTAAGTTTCTCGATTTCTAATTTTAATCGCTCCTCTTGATATTTAAATTCTTCAGCATTAAATAAAAGGATCACCACTTGAGATTGATCTATTTTTTCAAATGTTTTTTTAATTCCAATATTCTCTACAACATCTTGGGTTTCCCGTATCCCAGCAGTATCTATAAATCGAAAACCAATACCTCCTATTGTAATTTCATCTTCAATAGCATCTCTAGTCGTTCCTGCAATATCACTAACAATAGCTTTTTCTTCGTTTAGTAAGGCATTTAATAGTGTAGATTTCCCAACATTAGGTTCTCCAACAATGGCAATTGGTATTCCGTTTTTAATCACATTTCCAATCGCAAACGAGTCGATTAAATGTTTTAGCACTTTAGTAATTCGTATTATCAAACTTTTAAATTGTTCTCGATCTGCAAACTCAACATCTTCTTCTGCAAAATCTAATTCCAATTCTATGAGTGATGCAAAATTTAAAAGCTCATCTCGTAACGATTTAATCTCATTACTAAAACCACCTCTCATTTGTTGTATGGCCAATTGATGGGATGCTTCATTATCACTAGAAATTAAATCTGCAACTGCTTCTGCCTGGCTTAAATCTAACTTTCCATTTAAAAACGCACGTAAGGTAAATTCTCCTGGGTTAGCTATTCTACATCCATTACGTAAAAAAAGTTGAATAATTTCTTGTTGTATGTATATACTTCCATGACAAGAAATTTCGATTACATTTTCTCCAGTATAAGAATTTGGATTTTTAAATATAGAAACCAATACTTCATCTAAAACTTTACCATCATTAACAATATGTCCTAAATGAATTGTATGTGTAGATTGCTGAGATAGAACTTTACCACTAATCGATTTAAAAAACGATTCGCAAATTACAATAGCATCTTTCCCAGATAGCCTGATAATAGCTATGGCTCCAGCACCAGAAGGTGTAGCTAATGCTATAATTGTATCGTTATTTATCATAAAATCTTTGAAAAATTTAAACAAAAGTAGTAAAATTGTACTGTGGCAACACACTCCTAATCTATTAAAAGCTATTTATGACTAGTTTTTAAAAAACTATAAAAGAAAATGAAAAAGTTAATTGTAGTATTCTTAATTATTAGCACTGTGCTTTCTTGTAAAAAAGAAGAGTCTATATCTGACAATACTTATGAAATAAATGTATCTTCAAAAGGAGTTTACAATGGAGTTAGAGCCTATTTAAAACTGGTTTCTAATAATAGTAGAGCACAAACAGTAACAGATACTGCTATTGTAGTGAATGAAACTTTTACATTTAAGGGCAACATTGATAATACATCTATGCGTTTATTAACTATTAATGGCGTTAGTAGTAGTTTACCCATAATTTTAGAATCGGGGGTGACAAATATTGAAATATATAAAGACAGTATATTTGCTTCTAAAGTTAATGGCCAAAAAAACAATACAGCTTTTAGTATTTATAAATCTGAATTAAGAAAAAAGAATACAGCATTAAATGAGTTAAGAGGAAAGATGAATTCTGCTAGATTAGAGAATAATAATGTGTTGTTTGAACAGTTATCTCAACAAAACATTTCTTTAATTCAAGAAGGAGAAGCTTATCCTTATGAATTTATATTGGAAAACCCTAAACTTGATTTTTCGTTATTATTATTAGAAAACTTAGCTTCTGGAATACAACAAGTAGATATTGATAAATTTAAAGAATGTATGCAAAGCTTAACTAGTGTGATTAATAAAAATGATTATAATAGAAGTGTTGCAATTAAATTAAATATTTTCATACAGAATAAAGAAAATGAAGCCAAAGTAGATATTGGTAAAGTAGCTCCTAATTTTACTGGAACAACACCAGAAGGAAATACCATCTCTTTAAATGATATTAAAGGAAAAGTTACTATTATTGATTTTTGGGCTGCATGGTGTGCACCTTGCCGAAAAGAAAATCCAAACGTGGTAAAGGTATATGAGAAGTATCACGATAAAGGTTTAGAAATTATAAGTGTATCACTCGATGGTAGAGCTGGTCAAAATAATCCTAAAACAGCCTGGGTTAAAGCTATTGAAAATGATAAGTTAAATTGGCATCATATCTCTAGTTTAACTTATTTTAATGAGCCAGCTGCTAGGTTATATAGTATAAATGCTATCCCTGCTACTTTTATTCTAGATGAAAACGGAGTAATTGTTTCTAAACGCTTAAGAGGTGATGCCTTAGATCAAAAAATAGGTGAGCTTTTAAAGTAGATTTGTTCTTATTAAATATGACCTGTACGTTTCATTATATAAAGAATTAATATAGGTACCGCCAACATTCCAACCATTAATAGGTTTTCTTTAAAAACCCAAGTTGCTAAAATTAATGTAATTGCATAACCACCAATAGCTCCTCCAAAATGGGCATCATGACCAATATTTCCTGTTTGTTTTTTCATTCCGTAAATAGAATAAAGCAAGTAACCTACACCAAATAAATAAGCTGGAATAGGTATTGGTATAAAAATGAAACCTATTTTTAAATCCGGGCTCAATAATATAGCAGAGTATAATATACCTGTAACTGCACCACTTGCACCAACAGCACTATAATGGTATTCGTTTTTATGAAAATAAAGGGACAATAAATTCCCTACTATCAAGCTTCCAAAATAAATAATTACAAAGTTTACCTGACCTAAAATATCAATAACTTCATTTGCAAAAAAATAGAGTGTAAACATATTAAAAAACAAGTGCATCTCATCTGCATGTAAAAAGCCTGAGCTTACCATACGTACCTGCTCTCCTCTACGTATGCCTCCTATATTAAATTTATAAGTTTCAAAAAAAGAAAAATCTTTAAATCCCTTTAAAGAAAATACAACATTAGCTCCTATAATTATAATTGTAATAAAACTTATTTCTCCCATAAAGTGTTAACGTAAAAACCAAATATAGCATATATTTGTGGAAAATAATGTTAAGTGCAATTATTAGCTTATATACTTGTTTACCCTTTTCTTCTTCTAATTTCTATACTGCCATTTAGGCTATTTTATTTATTCTCAGATATTGTTTATATAATCGTTTATTACGTTATTAGGTATCGAAAAAAAACAGTAGTCAACAATTTAAAATTAGTATTTCCTGAGAAATCTGACATCGAAATTAAACAGATACAAAAAAGGTTTTATAAGCATATGTGTGATATGTTTCTGGAAATGATTAAATCCATTAGTATTTCTGAACAGCAACTCAACAAAAGGTTTATTATTAAAAACCCTGAAGAGCTTAAACGCTTAGAAGCGTTAAATAAAAGTGTAATTGTTACTTATGGTCATTATGCAAGTTACGAATGGTCTGTAGTTGTTGTTAATAATATATCGTTTAAAGGTTTTGGTGTTTATAAGCGAATCGCAAATACATATTTTGATGCATTAGTAAAACGTATACGTACAAAATATAATACAACTTTAATTCATACCAGAGAAGCTATTTCAAAAATTACTAAGAGTGAAGCTGAAGGGCAAAAATCTATGATTGCATTTTTAAGTGATCAATCTCCAAAAAATTTTAAAACAAGCTATTGGTCAGAATTTATGGGAATTCAGGTACCTTGTTTTACTGGAGGGGAGAAATTAGCTAAAAAGTTAGATCTATCTGTAACTTATTTAAAAATTGAAAAAGTAAAACGTGGTTATTATGAAGCTACACTAGTACCGCTTACAGATAATATAAAAATGTGTGATGATTTTGAAATAACAAACAAATTTCTTCAAGAACTTGAATTACAAATACATAAAACTCCGGAATACTATTTATGGACACATAAACGCTGGAAACACAAAGACAAATATCACCTTAGAAAAAAGTAATTAATGATTATTTTGCAATTGTTTGAATCTCAGAAATAATCTGATCTGCTAATTCATCTGCTTGAGTTTGTGTTTTTGCTTCTGTGTATACTCTAATAATTGGTTCTGTATTACTTTTACGCATATGCACCCAACTATCTGAAAAATCTATTTTAACACCATCAATTGTCGTTATTTTTTCATTACCATAATTTGATTCGATCACTTTTAAAATACCATCAACATCTAAATCTGGGGTTAACTGAATTTTCTTTTTACTCATATAATAATTAGGGTATGATTGCCTCAAAGCATTGACTCCAACTCCTTTTTCAGCAAGTAAATTTAAAAAGAGTGCTACTCCAACAAGTGCATCTCTACCATAATGTAATTCAGGATAAATAATACCTCCATTACCTTCTCCTCCAATAATAGCATTGTTCTTTTTCATTAGTTCTACTACGTTAACTTCTCCTACAGCACTAGCTTCATAGCTACCATTATGCATTTCTGTAACATCACGTAAAGCCCTTGTCGAGCTCATATTGCTTACTGTATTACCTGGAGTTTTACCTAATACATAATCTGTGCAAGCAACTAAAGTATATTCTTCTCCAAACATTTCGCCTGTTTCATCTACAAATGCCAAACGATCAACATCTGGATCGACTACAATACCAAAATCGGCACGTTTATCGACTACCATTTTTGATAAATCGGTTAAGTGTTCTTTTAAGGGTTCTGGATTATGAGGAAAATGCCCATTAGGGTCGCAATATAATTTAATAGTTTCTACACCTAATCTATCCAATAAAAGAGGAATAGCAATCCCTCCTGTAGAATTTACACCATCTACAACAACTTTAAATTTTGCTTTTTTTATAACCTCAACATCTATCAAATCTAAATTTAAAACTTCATCAATATGCATATCTATATAGGCCTCATTAATAGTAATCTTTCCTAAATGATCTACATCATTAAAATCCATATTATCAGATTCAGCAATTCTCAAAATTTTTGCCCCCTCCTCAGCATTTAAAAACTCTCCTCTAGCATTTAGTAATTTTAATGCATTCCATTGTTTTGGGTTATGGCTTGCAGTTAAAATAATTCCACCATCTGCATGCTCCATAGGTACAGCAACTTCTACTGTAGGAGTTGTAGATAATCCTAAATCAATAACGTGAATGCCTAAACCAACAAGTGTGTTCATTACTAAATTCTGTATCATTTCTCCAGAAATCCTAGCATCTCTTCCTACTACAACTCTATAATTTTCTTTATTTCGTTGTTGTTTTACCCAAGTTCCATATGCCGATGCAAATTTAACAGCATCAATTGGTGTTAAATTATCTCCTACTTGACCGCCAATAGTTCCTCTAATTCCTGATATAGATTTTATTAATGTCATTCTCTTAATTAATTTTCAACAAATATAGTATTTCATAATCGTATTCTTCGTTATGAATTTGTAAATTCGGGCAATGAATTTCTTAGCACATATTTATTTATCTGGGGATAGTATACCAGTAACAATTGGAAATTTTATAGCAGATGGCATTCGCGGAAAAGATTACAAAAAATTTCCATTAGAGATACAAAAAGGTATTTTATTACATCGACAAATAGATACATATACTGATGCACATCCTACAGTTAGAAAAAGCACAAAGCGTTTACATAAAAAATACGGACATTATTCTGGAGTTATAGTAGATATTTTGTACGACCATTTTTTGGCTAAAAATTGGAGTTCATATAGCGAAATTCCTTTAGAAACATATATAGATGATTTTTATGATATGTTAGATGACAATTTTAAAATTTTACCATTACGTATTCAAAAAATGATGCCACATATGATTGCCGATAATTGGTTGTTAAGTTATGCTTCTATTGAAGGGATTACAAACGTATTAGAAGGGATGAATCGCAGAACAAAAAATCGTTCTAAAATGAATTTTGCCGTTAACGAGCTCAAAGAATTTTATGAGGACTTTGAAAATGAATTTACACTCTTTTTTGATGAGCTTATCAATTTTTCTGAACAACAACTAAAAATAGTATCTTCACAAACTAATCAATAATTTCATAATGAAAAAAATAATATTTCTCTCTCTTTTACTTTCCTTAATTCTATCCTGTAATACAAATAGTAAGCCCAAAGTTGACGAAACTAAACGAGGTTTGATCGTCGATAAAGCAATGGTAGTTTCTGCTCGTGTAGAAGCCTCTAATATTGGAAAACAAATTTTAGAACAAGGTGGAAATGCTTTTGATGCCATGGTAGCTACAGAACTAGCTTTAGCAGTTGCTTATCCTTACGCTGGTAATATTGGTGGTGGTGGTTTTATGGTGTATCGTAAAAGTAATGGAGAAATTGGTGGACTAGATTATCGAGAAAAAGCACCATTAGCAGCTACTAAAGAGATGTATTTAGATGAAGAAGGTAATGTAATTCCTGGTAAAAGTACTGAAGGCGGTTTAGCTGTAGGAGTTCCTGGAACTATAGCTGGAGTGTTTGCTGCTCATGAGAAATTTGGAACATTGCCAATAGAAACTATTATGACTCCTGTAATTGAGCTCGCAAATAGAGGTATTACACTTACTAAACGAGACGAACGTAGCCTTAAAGGATACCAATCTATTTTTGCAAAAGTTAATAAAGATAGTATGCTATTTATGAAAGATTGGAAAGAAAATGATGTTATTAAACATACTGCACTCGCTGAAACGTTTACTCGAATTATGAAGGGTGGAAAAGACGAATTTTATAAAGGCGAAACAGCTAAGCGATTAGTGTCTTATTTGCAAGATAATGGAGGCATTATTACTGAAGAGGATTTAGCACGTTATGAGGCAAAATGGAGGACTCCAATTACATTTGAGTATGATGATCTAAAAATAATTTCTATGTCACCACCATCAAGTGGAGGAATATGTTTAGCTCAAATTATGGAAATGATCGAACCTTACGATTTACATTTATACGGTCATAATTCTCCTAAGTCTATCCAGGTAATTACGGAAGCTGAACGTCGTGCTTACGCCGATAGAAGTTATTATTTAGGAGACCCTGATTTTGTAACTATTCCTGGAGATGAATTGATAAGCGAAGCTTATTTAAAAGATCGTATGGCATCTTTCTCATTTGATAAAGCTACAGCATCAAGTGATGTATCACACGGAGATGTACAAATTGTCGAAAGTAATGAAACAACACATTATTCTATTATAGACCAATTTGGCAATGCTATTTCTGTAACTACAACACTTAACGGTGGTTTTGGTTCAAAGTTATATTGTGCAGATTTAGGGTTCTTTTTAAATAACGAAATGGACGATTTTAGTAGTAAGCCAGGAGTACCAAACTCTTATGGTTTAATTGGTGCCGAAGCTAATAGCATTGTACCAGAAAAGCGTATGTTAAGTTCTATGACTCCCACTATCGTTGAAAAAGATGGAGAATTGTTAATGAGTGTTGGTACTCCAGGAGGATCAACTATTATCACTTCTGTTTTACAAACCATTTTAAATGTACATGAATATAATATGACAATGCAGCAGGCTGTTAATGCTTCTCGTTTTCATCATCAATGGTTACCAGATTTAGTTCAATTTGAACCAAATTCATTTTCTCCTGATCTTATTTCTGAATTAAAAGAAAAAGGATATCTCATCAACGAACAAAATTCTCCTGTTATTGGAAAAGTAGATGGTATTCTTGTTTTAAACGATGGTAAACTTGAAGGTGGTGCAGACCGTCGTGGTGATGATACCGCAGTAGGGTTTTAAAACTTAATAACTATAAATTAAACCAAATAATTATATAATGAAACATATTCTCGCGTCTCTAACACTCCTATCTTCGCTTTTGAGTTTTTCTCAAGGCACTCAACTATTACGACAACCTACTGTTTCTGATACACATGTAGTTTTTGTATATGCAAACGACCTTTGGAAAGCACCAATAAATGGTGGAAATGCAATTCGGTTAACCAGTGACGAAGGCTATGAGTCGAGTCCACATTTTTCAAACGATGGACAAACTATTGCTTTTACTGCTGAATATGACGGAAATACAGACGTATATGTTATTCCTGCTAATGGTGGAGAACCAAAACGAATGACATATCACCCTTCTCCAGATGTAGTACAAGGTTGGACGCCTGATAATAAAATATTATTTCGCTCAAGCAGAGAATCTCGACCTACAGAAACTAACAAATTCTTTACAGTAGGTTTAAATGATGTATATCCTAAATCTCTAGATATTAGAAGAGCAGCTTATGGAGAAATTTCTGAAGATGGTAAACATATTGCTTACACACCTATTACAGGTTGGGATGCCGAATGGCGTAATTACAGAGGTGGACAGGCAATGCCTATTTGGGTGGTAAATTTAAAGACTAAAGAGCTTATTACTACACCTCAACCTGATAAAGAGCGTCACTTAGATCCTGTTTGGCATAATGGTATTATATATTATTTATCTGAACGTGATTATGCCAGTAACATTTGGTCTTTTAACCCTGCTACCAAAGAAGAAAAACAAATTACATTTCATAAAAAATTTGATGTTAAAAGCTTAGATGCTAGCAAAAATAATATCATTTACGAGCAAGGAGGGTATTTACATTTATGGAACCCTACAGCAAACACAACAAAGCAATTAGTTATTGATGTTAAAGGAGATTTAAATTTTTCAAGACCTCGTTGGGAAAATATTACAGCTAGAAATTTATCTAATCCAAATGTATCTCCTAAAGGAAAACGTGCATTATTTGAGCACCGAGGAGAAATTTTTAGTGTCCCTAAAGAAAATGGAACCTGGCGTAATTTAAGTAACTCTTCGGGAGTTGCAGATCGTTACCCTATTTGGTCTCCAAAAGGCGATAAAATTGCTTGGTTTTCTGATGAAAGTGGAGAGTATCAATTAACTATTGTAGATCAGGATGGTCAAAATAAAACTAGTATTAAACTTCCTGATCCTACATTTTACTTTAGGCCAGATTGGTCTCCAGATGGGAAACATATTGCATTTACAGATACCGATTATAATATCTGGGTAGTTACTATTGAAACTAAAAAAGTAATTAAAGCGGATGCCGATAGCTATGCACACCCTAACAGAAGTATGAATCCTGTTTGGTCTCCAGACAGTAAATGGATTGCTTATGCAAAGCAACAAAACAGCCATTTTAAAGCAATATTTACTTATAATATAGATTCTAAAGAAACTATTCAAATTACAGATCCTATTGCAGATGCCATTTCTCCAGTTTGGGATGCATCTGGAAAATATATTTATACATTAACAAGTACAAACTATGGCTTAGCATCTGGTTGGCTAGATATGAGTTCATACGACCCGCAAACTACACGTAGTTTATATGCTATCGTTTTAAGTTCTAAAGACAAAGCACCTAATCTACCAAAAACAGATGAGGAAGAAATTAAATCAAATTCAGATAAGAAAGAAGAGAAAAAAGAAGCAATTACAGTTACTATTGACAAAAATGGTATTTTTGATCGTGCAGTAGCATTAAATTTACCTGCACGTGTATATACAGCACTTTTAAAAGGTCCTAAGCATAAAGTTTTTATTGCTGAAGCTGTTCCTAACACTCCTGGTTTTACTGTACATAGTTATAATGTAGAAAAAGAAAAAGCTACTGAATTCTCCAAAAGTGTTACTCAGATGGTAGCTTCAAACGATAGAAACTCTATTCTGTTAGGTAAAAGAGGAAGTTGGAATTTAGTTAGTACAAAATCATCTCCAAAACCAACTGCAGGTCGCTTAAATACAAATATGAAATTAAAAGTTGACCCGAAGGCAGAAGCACATCAAATCTTTAAAGAAGGTTGGCGTTTTATGCGCGACTTTTTATATGTAAATAATACACATGGAGCACCTTGGGATGATATATACAAATGGTATTCACCATGGATAAATCATGTACGTCATCGTACCGATTTAAACTATGTAGTCGATATTATGAGTGGAGAAATTGCTGTTGGTCACTCTTATGTATCTGGAGGGGATTTTCCAGATATTGATCGCGTACCAGTAGGGTTACTAGGAGCAGATTTTGAAATCTCTAAAAATCATTATCGTATTTCTAAAATTTATGGTGGAGAGCGTTGGAATCCTAATATAGAAGCACCTCTTGGTTTACCTGGTATTAATGTAAATAAAGGAGATTATCTTGTTGCTATAAACGGAAATAAATTAACAGCAGATACTAACATTTATAATTTATTGGAACAAACTGCTGGCAGAGAAATAAACATTACAGTAAATAATAAACCCTCTATGGATGGTGCCAGAACTGTATTAGTAAAGCCTGTTAGAAGTGAGGCAAGATTACGAAATATTGATTGGGTTGAAGGTAATCGTCGTAAAGTTGATGAGCTATCTGGAGGTAAATTAGCTTATGTATATGTACCAAATACTGGACAGCCTGGATTTACATCATTCAATCGTTATTATTTTTCTCAGCAAGATAAAAAAGGAGCTATTATAGATGAGCGTAATAATGGTGGTGGGTCTGCAGCAGATTATATGATTGATATCATGGAACGTGAAGTCATCGGGTATTTTAACAGTAAAGTTGAAAGTAATAATAATCGCCCTTGGACAACTCCTATGGCTGGTATCTGGGGTCCAAAAGTTATGATTATTAACGAGCGTGCTGGATCTGGTGGTGATTTATTACCTTTTATGTTTAAAGAGAAAAAAATTGGCCCTATAGTAGGAACTCGTACCTGGGGTGGATTAGTAGGAACTTGGGATACTCCTCCATTACTCGATGGTGGTCGTATGGTAGCTCCTCGTGGTGGATTTTATAATACTAACGGTGAATGGGATGTTGAAGCTGTAGGTGTAGCACCAGACATTAGAGTCATTCAAGATCCTAAATCAACAACTCAAGGTTTAGATCCACAATTAGAACGTGCAGTTAAAGAAGCTTTAAAGCTTTTAGAAACTCAAGAGTTTCAATTACAACCTGAACCAAAAGCACCAATACGCTCGAAACGTCCAGCTGGTTATAAAAATGATAACTAAAATATAAAAAAGACGAAGTAATTACTTCGTCTTTTTTATTTATACTAAACTATCAATAACAATTTGTACTTTTAATCCTCTTTAAAACTAACCAACTAATTGATTAGATGAAAAAAATATTTGCAAAACTTAAAAAAGCTGGTTTAAAAACTGCAACGTTTATAGGTAATCTTTTACCTAGTATTATCATAGGGATGATGTTAACTCTAATGATTTTTACATTTGGTAATCTTCAATCCTTAAACATTGGATATGGAAAACTTTTAGACATTCTAATTTTTATCACTTTATTTATAGTAGTGTTTCTTGCTTCTTTCTATTTATCAAAACTCATCTTATATATATTAAGAAAATTACCTTTTAAAACTAGACATTTTGCTTTTCTAGGAGTTATTTATGGATTTATATCGGTTATAGATGCTAATAGTACAATTATAAATTATGTATTGCTTATTGGGAGTGTTTTTGCATTATTATTCTATTTTATTACAAAAAAAGGGATTCACAAATACATTAAATACACATTATTCTTAGGAACAGTAACATTATTTGTATTCTTAATATTTCAATTAAGATCTGATGGAAAAGACAATTACACTAAATATAAAGAGGGTTTTTACACTAACTTAACTTTAAAAAATACAGAAACACCTGCAAAAGAGGGGACCAATAAATACAAGCAACTTACTTATGCAAGCAAAAAAGATCGACATCGCAATGAATTCGCTGAAAATGCAACTCTAAAAAGTGACTCAGTAGACCTTAGTCATTTTTTAAAGCTTAAAGGGTTTAATAATACGGTACGTAAGACGTTTTGGGGGCATGATTTAAAAGAAGCACCCTTAAACGGTCGTGTATGGTATCCCGAAACAAATGATAAATCTCCTATTGTATTAATTGTTCATGGTAATCATAGCATGCATGATTTTTCAGATATTGGATATGACTATCTAGGAGAATTATTAGCATCTAAAGGAAATATTGTAGTTTCTGTAGACGAAAATTTTTTAAATGGTGCTTCTATGTTTCATGATTTTAGACAAAATGAAAACTTATCTAGAGGGATTATTTTATTAGAACATTTAAAACAATGGCGAAAATGGAATTCTGATGAAGCTCATATATTTTTCAACAAAGTTGATTTAAATAATATTGTATTAGTTGGTCATTCTCGTGGTGGTGAAGCTGTTGGTATTGCTGCTGAAATGAATAAGTTGAATAAATACCATAAAGATGGTAATGTAGACTTAGATTATAATTTTAATATTAAAGGGATTGTACAAATTGCGCCTACAGATTTTCATGATTTAGTAAAAGGGCAAGATCTGGTAATTAAGGATATGAATTATTTATTGATTCATAGTCTTTTTGATTCGGATGTTTCTACTCCAGTAGGCAATAGAATATATAATCGCTTACGAATAAGTGATTCTACAAATTACTTTAAATCTGTTATTTCGTCATATCGTTCTAATCATGGGCAATTTAATACCTCTTGGGGGAGTTATGATTCTGGGTTTCCTCGAAACTTAACGTTAAATGTAAAACCTCTATTGCCTGAAGAGCAACAACGAGAAATTGCGAAAGTTTACATTAGTGCATTTGTAGAAACCGTTACTGAAAAATCCAATACGTATAAAAATTTGTTCAAAGATTTTAGATATGGATTAGATTGGTTACCTAAAGATTATTACACATCTCAATATGAAGATGCTAATGTAGAGAATATAGTTGATTATGAAGATGATATGGATATTCTCAACTCTGAAAGAGCTACACTATTTGGAGAAAATTTAGTAACTTGGAAAGAGAATGCTCAAACAATGAGAAACTCAGGGAAATCATCTTACGATAATCGTGTGGTGACCTTAAAATGGGATAAAAAAGATACCATAAATACAAAAGGATTAGCCAAATATGATATTAATTGGGAGCCTAAAAATGATTCTTTATCTAATTCATCCTTATCTTTTTATATGGCCAATATTGGAAAAACAAAAGCCGATTCATTGGATTTTACGATTCAATTGCGTTATAAAGATAGTACCTCAAAAGAGATAAGTATTAAAGATATCGGTCATATTAACCCTCACTTAGAGCTTAATTTATATAAATGGGAATTTTTAAATGATTTTGATCGATTTTCGAGTAAAAAAGAATATTTATTACAACGCTATGTTATAGATCCAAAATTTAGCGGAAATGCTAATGATCTAACTGGAATGAGCTTTATTTTTGATAAAGCAGAAAAAGGAACCATTATTTTAGATAAAATTAGTTTGATTAATGACTAAAAAAACAATAAAAAAGAAGAAACGTAAATACAAGCGTACTATTAAAATAATAGTTGGCATTATTATCTTTTTCACTTTACCAAGTGTATTGTTTTTTGGGTTTGTTTATTTTAAATATAGTGAAGATTTGCCTCAAGGCATACAGGGAGAAGCTGCAGATGCTTTAGCAAATAAAATGCTAAATGCCTTAGATTATGAAGCTTATAAAAACACCAATTATATTGAGTGGACTTTTAAAAATAAGCATCATTATAAATGGGAAAAATCTAAAAATAAATGTACTGTATATTGGAAAGATTATAAGGTTGATCTCAATTTAAAGGAATATTCAAAAAGTAAAACTTATGTTCATAATTTTGAAGTTGGCGGTGAACAAAAAACAAAGCTTTTAGAAAAAGCAATTAACTATTTCAACAACGACTCCTTTTGGTTAGTGGCACCTTACAAAGTGTTCGACAAAGGTGTCGAACGACAATTAGTTACTTTAGAGAATAATAATAAAGCGCTTTTAGTTACTTATACCTCTGGAGGCAATACCCCTGGAGATTCTTATTTATGGCATTTAGGTTCTGATGGTAAACCTATAAGTTATCAAATGTGGGCATCTATTATTCCTATAGACGGTTTAAAGGCTACTTGGAATGATTGGGTTACAACAGAAAGTGGTGCACAATTACCAACTAATCATAAATTCTTCTTTTTTAATTTAGATATGGGTAATGTTAAAGGTGAAAATTAATACCTTCCCTTTTCATAATTATATAATTCATCTTATTAATTATAATCAATTATTTAACACTTACTAAATAACTCTCACTTTCGTTTGAATAGTAAAAAATGTATCTTTGCGACTTTGCATTTTTATGACGAATTTCGAAGAATATATTGAAGTACAAGGCGCTAGAGTTCACAATCTTAAAAACATTGATGTTACTATCCCTAGAGAAAAATTAGTGGTTATTACTGGGCTTTCTGGTAGCGGCAAATCGTCATTAGCTTTCGATACAATTTACGCCGAAGGACAGCGTCGTTATATCGAAACATTTTCGGCTTATGCTAGGCAATTTTTAGGGGGTTTAGAACGCCCAGATGTTGATAAAATTGATGGACTTTCTCCTGTTATTGCTATAGAGCAAAAAACAACTAGCAAATCTCCCCGTTCTACCGTAGGAACTATTACCGAAATTTATGATTTTTTACGTTTATTATATGCCCGTGCCAGTGATGCATTTAGCTATAATACTGGAGAAAAAATGATAAGTTATACTGATGAACAAATTAAAGATTTGATTATTAAAAGCTTTAACGGAAAGCGTATTAATATTTTATCCCCAGTTATTCGTTCTCGAAAAGGGCATTACAGAGAATTATTTGAGCAAATCGCAAAACAAGGTTTTGTAAAAGTACGTACTGATGGAGAAATAATAGATATCGTAAAAGGAATGAAACTCGATCGTTACAAAACTCACGATATCGAAATTGTTATCGATCGGCTTAAGGTTGATGATAGTGAAGACAATAGTAAACGTCTTACTGAAAGTATAAATACTGCAATGTACCATGGAGATAGTGTACTAATGGTGATTGACAATGACACTAATGAGTTACGTTATTTTAGTCGTAATCTAATGTGTCCTTCTTCTGGAGTTTCTTATCCAAATCCAGAACCAAATAATTTTTCTTTTAATTCCCCAAAAGGTGCTTGTGATAAGTGCAATGGTATCGGTACCGTTTATGAAGTAAATACCAAAAAAATTATTCCAGATGATTCTATTTCTATAAAAAGTGGTGGTATTGCTCCTCAAGGCCCTCAAAAAAACACTTGGATCTTTAAGCAATTAGAGTTTATAGCCTTACGTTATAATTTTGATTTGGCAGATCCTATAAAATCTATCCCTAAAGAAGCTATGGAAATTATTCTTTATGGAGGTAATGAAAAATTTAACATCGATAATAAAGTAGTTGGTGTAAAAAAGAATTATAGTATAGAGTTTGAAGGTGTTGCTAATTTTATAGAAAGCCAATATAAGCATACAGATTCAACATCTATCAAGCGTTGGGCGAAAGAATATATGGATAAAGTTTCTTGCTCAAAATGTGGTGGTTCACGTCTTAAAAAAGAATCGCTTTATTTTAAGGTTAACGATAAAAATATTTCAGAATTAGCACATTTAGATATTAAAGATTTAGCTGATTGGTTTAATGATTTAGGAAATCATTTATCTGAAAAACAAAACTCAATTGCTTCAGAAATAATTAAAGAAATTAGAACTCGCATTCAATTTTTATTAGATGTAGGGTTAGATTATTTAACTATTGATAGAAGTTCTAAATCTCTCTCTGGTGGTGAAGCTCAGCGTATACGTTTAGCAACACAAATAGGATCACAATTAGTAGGCGTACTTTATATATTAGACGAACCTAGTATTGGGTTACATCAACGTGATAACGAAAAACTAATCAATTCGCTCATTTCTCTTCGCGATATCGGAAATTCTGTAATTGTAGTCGAGCACGATAAAGATATGATAGAGCGCGCTGATCACGTTATCGATATTGGCCCTAAGGCTGGAAAATATGGCGGCGAAATTATTAGTGAAGGTAATCCAAGTAATTTAAAAAACCAACATACTTTAACTTCAGATTATCTAAATGGCACTAAGGAGATAGAAGTACCAAAAACAAGGCGAAAAGGTAATGGTAAAGTAATGACACTTAAAGGGTGTACAGGGAATAATCTAAAAAATGTATCAGTAACATTACCACTCGCAAAAATGATTGGTGTTACCGGTGTTTCTGGCAGTGGAAAATCAACACTTATTAACGAAACGCTTTATCCTATTTTAAATAACTATTATTTTAATGGTGTAAAAAAACCAATGCCTTATAAAAGTATTAATGGTTTAGATCACATTGATAAAGTTATTGATATTAATCAATCGCCTATAGGAAGAACGCCGCGAAGCAATCCAGCTACATACACAGGTACTTTTAGTGAAATTCGTAGTTTGTTTTCCAAAATTCCTGAAGCAATGATTAGAGGTTATAAGCCTGGACGTTTTAGTTTTAATGTTGCTGGTGGACGTTGTGAGACCTGTAAAGGTGGAGGGCTAAGAGTTATTGAAATGAATTTTCTTCCTGATGTTTATGTAGAATGTGAAACATGTCAAGGCAAACGTTTTAATAGAGAAACTTTAGAAATTCGCTATAAAGGAAAATCTATTAGCGATGTGTTAAATATGACAATAAACGAAGCTGTTCCATTTTTTGAACATATCCCTAAAATATATAGAAAACTAAAAACCATACAAGATGTAGGCTTAGGCTATATTTCTCTGGGCCAACAAAGCACAACACTTTCTGGTGGTGAAGCTCAGCGTATAAAACTTGCTACAGAACTTTCTAAAAGAGATACTGGTAATACATTTTATATTTTAGATGAGCCTACTACAGGATTACATTTTGAAGACATTAGAGTGCTAATGGAGGTTTTAAACAAACTTGTAAATAAAGGTAATACCGTGTTAATTATTGAGCATAACTTAGATGTTATAAAAATGGTTGATCATATTATTGATATTGGATATGAAGGAGGAAAAGGGGGCGGACAAATTGTTGTAGAAGGAGCTCCTGAAGAGGTTATTAAACATAAAAAAAGTTATACCGCTAGGTTTCTAAAAAAAGAACTACATTAACTTCAAATATTAAATGTATGAAAAAATCGCAGCATCCTAAAGGATGGAATGATAAGAAAACTAATGATTCTTGGGCTATTTTTAAGATCATGGGAGAATTTGTTAATGGGTTTGAAAAAATGAGTCGTATAGGGCCTTGTGTATCTATTTTTGGATCAGCAAGAACCAAACCTGAAGATCCTTATTACAAATTAACTGTTAGTATCTCCGAAGCAATAGTAAAAGCAGGATATGGTGTTATAACTGGAGGTGGCCCCGGTATTATGGAAGCTGGTAATAAAGGAGCTCATTTAGGGGGTGGTACATCTGTTGGTTTAAATATAGATTTACCGTTTGAACAAAATGACAATCCTTATATTGATTCTGATAAGAGCTTAGATTTTGATTATTTTTTTGTACGTAAAGTTATGTTTGTAAAATATTCTCAAGGTTTTGTTGTAATGCCTGGTGGTTTTGGCACCTTAGATGAGTTATTTGAAGCTATCACTCTTATACAAACACACAAAATAGAAACATTTCCAATTATTTTAGTTGGCACAGAATTCTGGAAAGGCTTATTAGCTTGGGTTAAGGAAGTTTTATTAAAGAACAATAAAAATATAAGCCCTAAAGATTTAGATTTAATTCATTTAGTAGATACAGAAAAGGAAGTTATTGATATTTTAGATAGTTTCTATAAACAAAACGAGTTAAGTCCTAATTTTTAATTAAAATTAAAACCAGAAATAGGTATATTTCGTAAACATTATAGAAGTATCGCTTACCAAATTTGTTAAAGTAATCGTATAACTTTTATAATTTACATTAATGGCACATATTATGATGTCATTTAAAAACCATTATATTATTTCGATAGATTGAATTTTAAACCCCTATACATATTTACACTGTTTTTATCGTGTTTTTGCGCACTAAGTCAAAATAAAATTGATATTGATGCACATTTAAATGCAGATCTTAATCAAATATCTGTTAATCAAACTATAGAATATACAAATACATCAGATGATACCTTTAATATTATTTATCTAAACGATTGGAATCATAGTTTTTCTCATAAGAAAACACCTTTGGGCGATCGCTTTGAAGAAGAGTTTAGTTCAGCTTTTAGGTTTGCAAAAGATAGAGAACGAGGTTTTACTCATATTTTATCAATCCGAGACAAAGATAATAACAGTTTAAGTTTCGAGCGTTTAAAAGATCATCCAGATGTTATAAAAGTGATATTATCAAACCCTATAACAGCTAATAAGAGTTATACATTACATTTATCTTACAATCTTCAAATACCTAGAGACAAATTTACTAGGTATGGTGTAACTTCTGATAATGATTATTTTTTAAAATATTGGTATATCTCCCCTTCTGTTTATAATAAAAATTGGCAATATTACAGTAATAAAAATTTGGATGATTTATTTCATCCAAAAGCAGATATTTCGCTTAAATTAGAGTTTCCAAAAACTCACCGTATTGTTTCAGAATTAGATCTTATAAATGTTTCTGAAAACACTTCTACTAAAACAATAACCTTAAAAGGAAAAAATCGCATAGATAGTAAGTTATTTATTATAAAGGAATCTGATTTTACAACAATAGAGACTGATGATTTTTCGATAACTACAGATATTTACGAAAAAGGGCTAGGTTCAACAGAACAAGCTATAATTACAGATAAAATCACTCAATTTATAACCACTTTTTTAGGTAAATATCCTCATAAAAATTTATTAGTAAGTGATATTGAAGCTAAAAAAGACCCTATTTATGGTCTTAATCAACTTCCTAGTTTCATTAGACCATTTCCAGAAAATTTCCAATTTGAATTAAAACTTTTAAAAGCTACTTTAAATAACTATTTAGAAAACACTTTACAATTAAACCCTAGAAAAGAGCAATGGTTAAAGGATGGAATTCAAATTTATTTTTTAATGAAATATGTTGAAGAAAATTATCCTGATATGAAACTTGTAGGGTCGTTGGCAAAAGTTTGGGGATTAAAATCATTTCATTTAGCAGATTTAGATTTTAATGAACAATATACATTACTATTTATGAATATTGCTCGCATTAATCGAGACCAACCGTTAACAATGCAAAAGGATTCTCTTATAAAGTTTAATACTAATATCGCTAATAAGTATAAAGCAGGTATTGGATTAAAATATCTTGATGACTTTGTTGGTTCAAATATTTTGGATACTACTATTAAAGATTATATTGAAAATTATAAGTTAAAAGAAACATCATCTTTAGATTTTGAAACTTTATTAAAATCAAAAACAGATAAAGATATCACATGGTTTTTTAAGGATTATATTTCTACCAGAAAAAAAATTGATTTTAAAATTAAAAAAGTACAAAAAACTAAAGATTCGATCACTCTTACTATAAAGAATAAACGAAATTCAAATACTCCTATTTCTTTATTTACATTAAATAATGACTCTATAGTTTCGAAACAATGGGTTTCAAACATAAAAGATGAGAAAACTATAACTATAGCGAGAGATAGCACAGTTACTAAACTGGCTTTAAATTATGATAAGATTATACCAGAATTCAATTTAAGAGATAATTGGAAATCTTTAAAACGGGTTTTATATAATAAGCCTTTACGATTTGGGTTACTAAAAGACGCAGAAAACCCTAATTATAATCAAGTATTCTTAACCCCTTTAATAGAGTTTGATAATATTTATGACGGGCTAACATTTGGGCTTAAATTTAGTAATAAAACATTACTAAGAAAACAATGGAATTATAGAATCACACCTCAATATGGTAGTAATTCTGAAGCTTTAATTGGGAGTGGAACAATATCTTATACTAAATATTTCGAAAATAGTAATTTGTTTTCAATCAATTCTGGGTTTACTGGATCTTATAGTTCATTTGGTCCAGATTTATTCGTGCGTCGTTTAATACCATTTATTAATTTTAGTTTTAGAGATGATTCTAATTTAAGATCTAACAAATTTCAATCTTTAAATTTCAGATATATAGATATTACACGTGATGATGATTTAAGAAATATTTCTGGTAATACAACTCCGGATTATCGAGTGTTTAATGCAAGGTACATTAACATTAATTCAGAGTTAATTGATTTATTTAGATGGTCTGCAGATCTACAGTTTTCTGAGGATTTCGGAAAACTATCATTTAATTATATTTATAGAAAGCGTTTTAAAAATGATCGACAGTTAAGCATTCGCTTCTTTAATGGTTTCTTTTTATATAATAATACAGAAGAAAATTCGGATTTCTTTAGTTTTGCTTTAGATCGTCCCACAGATTATTTATTCGATTTTAATTATTTAGGACGTTCAGAAAATGATGGCATTGTTAGTCAACAAATTATAATAGCTGAAGGAGGTTTTAAGTCAAGGCTAAATACTCCTTTTGCAAATCAATGGATTTCTACCGCAAATGCAAGTACCACAATATGGAAAGATATTCAAGCATATGGAGATATTGGATTTGTTAAAAATAAAGGATTTGATCCAGAGTTTGTTTACGATTCTGGGATTCGATTAAATTTATTAACTGATTATTTTGAATTGTACTTCCCTGTATATTCCAGCCTAGGATTTGAGCTCGGAGAAAGTAATTACGCTGAACGCATTCGTTTTAAATTTACTGCAGACCTAAACGCTCTGATATCACTTTTTACTCGAAAATGGTATTAAAAATATTGAATTATTCTTAATAAAATCTAATAATACTTTATTTTTATGTGTTTTTTTTAATAAAAAATCATTTTTAATGATGATTTAGCAATATATTAACTAAGTGAAATGTTGTAAAATCCATTAAAAACGACTAAATTTGCAGTTCAATTAAATTCACTTAAATGCAAACAAACCCCAACACAAAAACTGACATTTCTTTTGATGATTTTAAATCAGAAATTATTAACGACTATACAATTGCGGTTACTAGTCGAGAATGTAGTTTACTTGGGCGTCGCGAAGTTTTAACTGGAAAAGCAAAGTTTGGGATTTTTGGAGATGGAAAAGAAGTACCTCAGTTAGCCTTAGCAAAAGCATTTAAAAATGGAGATTTTAGATCTGGATACTATAGAGATCAAACTTTCATGATGGCTATAGGAGAGCTAACCGTTGAACAATTTTTTGCTGGTTTATATGCCCATACAGATATAGAAGCTGATCCTATGAGTGCAGGTCGCCAAATGGGCGGGCATTTTGGCACACATAGTTTGGATAATGATTATAATTGGAAAGACCTAACCAAACAAAAAAACTCTAGTGCAGATGTATCTCCTACAGCTTCACAGATGCCACGTTTACTAGGTTTAGCGCAAGCTTCAAAAATATATAGAAACATAAAAGGGATTAATACCGATAAGTTTTCTGTAAAAGGAAATGAAGTTGCCTGGGGAACTATTGGTAACGCTAGTACTAGTGAAGGTATATTTTTTGAAACTATAAATGCAGCTGGAGTTTTACAAGTACCAATGGTAATAAGTGTATGGGATGATGATTACGGTATCTCAGTACATGCTAAAGATCAAACTACCAAAGAAGATATTTCGGAGATTCTTAAAGGATTTCAACGTAATGAAAATGATAAAGGTTATGAAATCTTTAGAGTAAATGGTTGGGATTATCCTGCTCTAATAGAAGCTTATCAAAATGCTTCTAAAATTGCCAGAGAAGAACATGTACCTGTGTTAATGCACGTGTTACAATTAACACAACCACAAGGACATTCTACATCCGGATCTCATGAACGTTATAAAAGCAAGGATAGATTAGATTGGGAATCAGAATTTGACTGTATTGTAAAAATGCGAGAATGGATGATTGCAAACAGTATTGCAACAAATGAAGAATTAAATATTATTGACAAAGATTTAAAGAAAGTCGTCAGAGATGGAAAAAAAGCAGCTTGGAGTGCCTTTATTTCACCAATAATAGATGAAAGAAATGAACTTGTATCTTTAATGCAAAAAGTTGCAGAAACAAGTTCTAACAAAGTATTTATTACTAAAATAATAAATGATTTAAGCGAAATAAAAGAACCAATTCGCAAAGATATTTTATCTGCTGCTAGAAAAACATTACGTTACATAACGCTAGAAACTTCAACAGAAAAACAGCAATTACAAGATTGGATCAATTCATATTTTGAAAATATCCAGCCAAAATATAGTTCACATCTTTACAGTGAATCAAAATATAAAGCCGAAAACATTAAAGCAATTGCTCCTATTTATGACGATAATGCCGAAATGGTAGATGGTAGAGTAATTATAAGAGATAATTTTGATGCTATTTTCAATAAATATCCAGAAACTTTAGTTTTTGGTGAAGATGCAGGAAATATAGGTGATGTTAACCAAGGATTAGAAGGTTTACAAGAAAAATATGGTGAATTACGTGTTGCAGACACAGGTATTCGTGAAGCTACTATATTAGGTCAAGGTCTTGGTATGGCTATGCGAGGTTTACGCCCTATTGCAGAAATACAATATCTAGATTATTTAATGTATGCGCTTCAAATTATAAGTGATGATTTAGCAACTTTACATTATAGATCTAAGGGAAAGCAAAAAGCACCGATGATTATCAGAACACGAGGCCATCGTCTAGAAGGTATTTGGCACTCTGGCTCTCAGTTAGGTGGGATTATTAATCTAGTTCGTGGAATTCACGTTTTAGTACCTAGAAATATGACTAAAGCTGCTGGGTTTTATAATACCCTTTTAGAAAGCGATCAACCAGCTCTATTAATAGAGTGTTTAAACGGTTATCGTTTAAAAGAAAAAATGCCAACCAATATAGGTGAATTTAAAACTCCAATTGGTGTTGTAGAAATTGTAAAAGAAGGAACAGATATCACATTAGTTTCTTATGGTTCTACATTGCGCATGGTAGAACAAACTGCTAAAGATTTATTAGAAGTTGGTATAGATGCTGAAGTGATTGATATACAATCTTTACTCCCTTTTGATTTAAATCATGATATTGTTAAAAGTGTTACTAAAACAAATCGTTTAATGATTATTGATGAAGATGTTGCCGGTGGTGCTTCGGCTTACATATTAAATGAAGTTTTAAACACACAAAACGCATATCAATATTTAGATAGTCAGCCACAAACATTAACTGCTAAAGAACATAGGCCAGCTTATGGTACTGATGGTGATTATTTCTCTAAACCATCAAATGAAGATATTTTTGAGGCAGTATATAGTATAATGCACGAAGTAAACCCTAAAGAATATCCAAAGTTGAGATAAAAAGTTATATATCATAATTTAAAAGACCATTCTTAAAAGAGTGGTCTTTTTTTATATATTTAGATTTCTTTTAACTCAACATATGCTAACAAAACAAAGTAAAACAGAATTAAGAGCTACTATATTTAGACATCTAGATGGTATCGCTACAACTACTACAGCGTTTTCATTACATAAAAAAGGGGTTCTAAACTATTTATTAGAGCATAAAAAAGTTAATCTAACAGATTTAACCTCTTATTTTAATGCCAATGAAGGGTACTTTAATATTGCACTACGTGTTTTATGTTCTCAAGGGTGGCTAATTCAGCATCTAGATAATGTATCAGATACAGTTTCTTATGAAACAAATGATAAAAGTACTACAGCTTTTTCTTTAGTACATTTATATGAAGATGCCGTTAATTTACTTTCTTACTCTGTAGCCTTTCCAAGTGAACGCATAGGTCCTGATGCTTTTATTGTATTAGAAAAAATATTTAAAAAATATGAAGAGAATTTTGGGTTTACTGATAATCTTCAAAAAGATAGCATAGAATATCAAATATTAAAACATATTGAAGGAGTTATCGTTGGCCCTATTATTGTCTTATTAGGTGTTAATGGTTTTTTTCACAAGTATTTTATGGATGCTTCATTTAGTGCTCATGAATATCATAAAGATCCTGAAAGTTTTAAAAAAATTCTTGATTTCTTAGCCCTTTTAGGATGGTTTTCTAAAAAGAAAAATACATATCAATTTACTGATCAAGGATTGTTTTTTGCTAAACGGGCTAGCGCTTATGGTGTTACGGTTTCATATTTACCTACATTTTTAAGGTTAGATGATCTTATTTTTGGTGACCCATTAGTTTTAAAAACTCAATCGCCAGATGACATAGAGAAGCATGTTCATCGAGAGATGAATGTATGGGGAAGCGGTGGTGCACATTCAACCTATTTTAAGGTAATTGATGAAATTATTATTAAACTCTTTAATAAACCAATAAATGAGCAACCTAAAGGGATTCTCGATATGGGATGTGGAAATGGTGCATTTATACAACACATATTTGATATTATAGAGCATCAAACTATAAGAGGAAAAATGCTAGAAGAATATCCATTATTATTAGTTGGAGCAGATTTTAACAAAGCAGCTTTAAAAGTAACTAGGGCAAATTTAATAAAAGCTGATATTTGGGCAAAAGTAATTTGGGGAGATATAGGTAGGCCAGATTTGTTAGCTAAAGATTTAGAAGATGATTATGGTATTCAATTAAAAGATTTACTTAATGTACGTACATTTTTAGATCATAATCGCATTTGGGAGACTCCAAAATCAGAAACTAATAGAACAAGCCTTTCGAGTGGAGCATATACATATAAAGGAAAACGCATCAGTAATAATTTAGTAGAAGATTCTTTATTAGAGCATTTAAAAAAGTGGAAACCTTATGTAGAACAGTTTGGTTTATTAATTATAGAGCTTCATACTATCAATCCCAAATTAGTAGCACAACATCTTGGAGAAACAGCTACGACTGCTTATGATGCGACACATGGTTATTCAGATCAGTTTATTTTAGAAGTAGATGTTTTTAACAAAATAGCAACGGAAGCAGGTTTGAGTCCAAATCCTAAATATTTTTCTAGATTCCCTGATACAGAATTAGCTACTGTTAGTGTGAATTTATTGAAAGGTGAATATTAGTTTTGGTAAATTTACATTTTAAATTTCTAGGTCTCTTCTACCCGTTTCTAAAAAGTTTTTCTTAAACTTGTTAACTAACTATAAATAAAACAGATGAAAAACAACAAAACAGATTTAGCGTTGGCTATTTTACGTATTGGAGCTTCTGCCCTACTTTTAACACATGGTATTCCAAAAATTAGTGGGCTCTCTGCAGATCCCATTCAATTTGCAGACCCTATAGGACTTGGAGCTACTATCACTTTAATTTTAGCTATTATAGGCGAAGTTGTAGGTCCAGCATTGATTATTATTGGATATAAAACAAAATTAGCAACTATTCCTGTGATCTTAACAATGGCAGTAGCTGCATTTGTTTATCACGCATCTGACCCAATAGGAACAAAAGAAAAGGCATTACTATATCTAATAATCTTTATTACGATATTCTTTGCAGGCCCAGGTAAATATTCAATCGATAAAAAATAAAACAATATAAACTAATACTAAAATGCTTCAAGAATGATTTTGAAGCATTTTCTTTTATTATATATTTACTATCAATCTTTTTCAGGACTAAGTAAGCTATGTGTAAATCTTTATTTTTTTCTTTTTTAATTACTGCATTATTTAATAGTTGTAATTCTTCTTCCGCAGAAAAGCTAACTGATCTAAATACTCAAGTTTGGATTCATGGATCAGAAAATTGTGATACAAATACAGATCCAAGCATACAAGTTGTGCAATACAATGCAAATACCTGGATATTACGACAGAACAAATGCTTAAATTATGAAGCTCCATTTATGTTTTTATTCATTGGACAAGAAAAGACCTTATTAATAGATACCGGAGCAACTAAAGAAGCTGAAAGTTTTCCTTTATATAATACTGTGAATAAAATTATACAAAATTGGCAGAACCATAATAATACGACAGTAGAGTTAATTGTAGCACATACACATGGTCATGGCGATCATTTTGCAGCAGATGAACAGTTTCAAAATAAACCTAATACAACCGTTATAGGATTAAAACAAACCGATGTTTCAAGTTTTTTTAATATTAAAGATTGGCCAAACGAACAAGTTATTTTTAATTTAGGAAATCGTGAATTGAACATTATACCTATTCCTGGGCATCAAAAAGCATCTATTGCAATTTATGATCCAGAAACTCAATTATTACTTACTGGAGATACTGTTTATCCAGGGCGTTTATACATTGAAGATTGGCAGGTTTTTAAACAGAGTATTAAAACTTTAGTAGAATTTACTAAAATAAATAGCGTTTCGTATATTTTAGGTAATCATATTGAAATGACAACAGCACCAGGTGTAGATTATCCTATTGGAACAAAATATCATCCCGAAGAACAAACATTACCTCTAAAAGTTTCTGATTTAGTAGAATTGCATACTACACTTGAAACATTAGGAGATACACCTACCCGAAAGGCATTAAATAAGCTCATAATTTTTCCAGTAAATTAATAATTACATACGATTAGGCACTTGTATTCCTAATAAACTAAATGCGTTTTTAATAGTATTGGCAACACTATTAGAGAGTTGTACTCTAAATATTTTTTCGTTAGTGCTATCTGCTCCTAAAATCGATACATTTTGGTAAAATGAATTAAATTCTTTTACAAGATCATAAGTATAGTTCGCAATTAATGCTGGGCTATGATTTTGTGCTGCATTTTGGATGACTTCTGGAAATAACTGTAATTGTTTGATGAGTTCCTTCTCTTTTGGATGCAACATTATTTCCACTTGGTTCAATGTAACATTAGTACCTATATCTGATTTACGCATAATAGATTGAATCCTCGCATAAGCCATTTGAATATATGGCGCTGCATTCCCCTGAAAATCTATAGATTCTTTTGGATCAAATAAAATTCGTTTTTTAGGATCTACTTTTAAAATATAATATTTTAAAGCTCCTAATCCAATAGTTTTATATAATTCTAGTTTTTCAGTTTCAGAATACCCTTCTAGCTTTCCTAATTCTTGAGATATTTCCTCCGCTGTTGATGCCATTTCAACAATTAAATCGTCGGCATCCACAACAGTTCCTTCTCTACTTTTCATTTTTCCGCTAGGTAAATCAACCATTCCATAGCTTAAATGAAATAAGTTTTTGGCCCAATCAAAACCAAGTTTTTTTAATATTAAGAATAAAACTTTAAAATGATAATCTTGCTCATTACCTACAGTGTAAACCATACCACCAATGTCTGGATGATCTTTTATACGTTGTATAGCTGTACCTATATCTTGAGTCATATATACAGCTGTACCATCAGCTCTTAATACAATTTTTTCATCAAGACCATCATCTGTTAAATCACACCAAACCGAACCATCTTCTTTTGTGAAAAACACATTGGTTTTTAACCCTTCAGAAATAAACTCTTTCCCTAAGAGATAGGTATCACTCTCGTAATAATAATTATCAAAGTTTACACCTAAATTTTTATATGTTTGTTCAAAACCATCGTATACCCATCCATTCATCGTTTTCCATAACGATACTGTTTCTTCATCTCCAGCTTCCCATTTTAAAAGCATTTGCTGAGCTTCAATTAATATTGGCGCTTCTTTTTTTGCTTGCTCTTCAGGTTTTCCTTGTGTAACTAAACTATTTATTTCTTTTTTATACTCTTGGTCAAACTTTACATAATAATTACCTACAAGCTTATCACCCTTCAACCCAGTACTTTCAGGAGTCTCTCCATTACCATATCGTTTCCACGCCAACATACTTTTGCAAATATGTATACCTCTATCGTTTATAATTTGGGTTTTATAAACTTTTTTACCAGATGCTTTAATAATTTCGGCAACACTATAACCTAATAAGTTATTTCGAATATGTCCTAAATGCAGAGGTTTATTTGTATTAGGTGACGAGTATTCTACCATTACCGCTTTATCTCCTTCAATAGGGTTTATAAAGCCATATTTTGAATTGTTTTTAATAGAATTAAAGAAATCAAAGTAAAACGAATCTGCAATAACAATATTTAAAAACCCTTTAACAACATTAAATGCTTTAACTAGTTCTACGTGTTCCACTAAATAGTTTCCAATAGCCTCCCCTAAACTTACAGGGTTTGTTTTAATCACTCTAAGCATTGGAAAAATCACTACAGTAATATCTCCTTCAAATTCTTTACGGGTTGCCTGAAACTCAACTGAATCTAGAGTTACATTATGCAAAGACATTAAGGCTTGTTTAATATGAATAGATAAGGAATCTTGAATCGTCATTAAATAGATAAATTAGGCTGCAAAGATAGAATTTTTATTAAAGTATATAATACAGAAATCATCTTCAGTTGTTATCTATTTTTATTACTATAAAAGTTGAGGTTTCACAATTATTCTCACATGATTACTTTGTCAGATTTTCTTTCAATATTAATTAAAAAATGCTATACAATTAATGTAGTTTTTTAATTCAAAAAATAATTAACTATTTGATAATCAATACATTAATTTAAACATGCATTTCATCGATAAAAGTGTAGTTTTTCCATGTTTTTTACCATTGGTCGATAATGATTTTTATAAAAATAAATTATCTTCCATTTCATCTAATTTTTTAGCATTAAAACGCAGAAATTAGGCATTTAAAAGTCTTTTGTTAATTTTTGTCTTCTAAATGCTATTGACCAATTATAATAAATTTTATAGCACTTGCATTTTGTTATAAAAATATTATTCTGTTTTGTAGTGTATACTTAATTTTCCTCTCCCTCAAGGCAAGTTTAGGTAAGGATTTTTGTTGCACCTAAAACCACTTGCGGTATATGAAACAGTTAATTACTTTAACTGCTATTTTATTGATCTCTCTCTCTGGAGTCTCTCAGACATCCGAGCAAGATAGTCTCGCACTACAATTATCTTTTCAAGCACAAGACACAACTAAAGTAAATACTTCAATACTACTTATTGAATCCTTTTATAATTCTGGTGATTATAGAAAAGCACAATCATACATTGATGAAACAGAAAAATTATCGTCAGATCTAAAGTATAAAAAAGGAGATGCAGATATAATGTATTTTAAAGCACTTATCTATGCTCAAAAAGATGATTACTATAATGCTTTAGATTATTACGACAAGTCATTAAACTTATATAAGCAACTAAGAGATTCTTTAAGTATTGCTAAGGTAAATAACAATTTAAGTCTTATAGAAATTAAAAGAGGTAATTTTTCAAAAGGATTAAAGTATTCGTTGTCTGCCATAGGTATTTTTGAACGTAAAAATCTAAAAAACGAACTTAGTTTAGCTTATAATAATCTAGCTGAAGCTTATTATAATACCAATCGAATAGAGGATGCTATAACATTTAACCTTAAAGCCCTTGAAGTTAGAGAACAAATATTAGATACTGAAGGAATAAAGAATTCTACCAATAATATTGCTTCACTCTATTCTATTCAAAAAGAACATCGTAAAGCGATTGAATATTATAACAAAGTATTAGATCTCGTTAGTGATTCTAGAGAAGATAGAGAAATGAGAGGTGATGTGTTATCTAATTTAGGAGATGAGTATTTGAGTTTTAATGATTTTGTAAATGCAGAAAAATTTCTAGTTCAAGGTTTAAGATTAAACAGAACTACAAAAAACAAAAAAGGAATTTTAAAATCTTTAAATGGAGTTGCAAGAATTAATATAAGAAAGGAGAAAGTAATATTAGCACAAGGTCAAATAGATGAAGCTTTTGCAATAGCTAGAGAAATTAATGATGACGATGAGTTACTTAAAAATTATAAACTCAGAATAGATATTGATTTATTGAAAAAAAATTATAGAAGAGTTATCAGGTGGCAAACAGAATATTATGACTTAAGAGAAAAAATTAGAATAGAAAACACGCCAGTTCCTATTATTAATATTGAAGAACCTGACCCTACAGAAACTAATTTTGGAGAAGAAGAACCTTCAACAACACTTTCCAATAATTCTGAAGCTAAAACGACATCTTTTTTTAAAAACCCTACTTATTTATTATACGGTTTAATTGGAGCGCTAGCGCTTTTGGTAATTTCTATAATTATTGCAATAGCTAAAGTTAAAAACAAAGATTCACATGCAAAAAAATTAGAAGTTGAAAACAATAAACTTAAGGAAGAAAGTGACTCTACTGTAAAACAAATCTCTAATCTTGAGGAAACAAATTTTGTTAAAGATAGGTTGTTTTCTATTGTTTCTCATGATCTAAAAGATTCTATAACTTCCATAAAAGCATTTTTAGATCTATTAAAAGAAGATAGTATTTCTAAAAAAGAATTTGATGAGCTCATTCCCGAACTTAGCAATAATGCAGATAATGCTTCTGCTCTCCTTTTAAACTTATTAAATTGGTCTAAATCGCAAATGCAAAATTTAGATCCTAAACCTGAGTTATTCAATATTCAGGATGTATTTAACGAAAAAATTAGTTTAATTAAGAAAAAAGCTGAAAAAAAGAAGCTCGTATTAATTAACGAATCCTATAAAGATTTCATTTTTGCTGATCGAAGTATGATTGAAATTGTTGTACAGAATTTATTAGCTAATGCTGTTAAATTTTCTAGTGTTGGGGATGTTATAACAGTATCTAACAGACAACGAAACGGTCACGCTTTAATTTCTATTGAAGATACTGGCGTAGGTATTTCTAAAGAAAATCAAGAAAAATTATTTAAAAATCAAGGATTTACTACACAAGGTACTGACCATGAAAAAGGTACTGGCTTAGGATTATCTATTTGTAAGCAGTTAATAGAGTTAAATAAAGGAAGTATTTGGGTAGAAAGCGAACCTAATTTAGGAAGTCGTTTTTATGTAGAACTTCCTAAAAGTGAAACTATGCATGAGTATTATAAAAATATAGAAGTTAATTCTCCAGTTTTTGTAAAAGCACCTCAATCATAAGGCATCTTATACTTCCACCACCACAAGCTTCAATAGTACTAATTTCACTAGATATAATATCACAATTCGATTTAATTGCATTAATTTGATTATTTGTTAGCGAATTACAAGCAGATTGACTCATCACTAAATAACGTTTATTATTACTCCCTTTAACTTGTAACATATTACCAGCAAACTGTGCTACTTGATCTTCAGAAATCTCTATAATTTGTTTTCCACTAGTTTTAAGGTGTTTTATAACATTTTTTCGTTCTTTTTTATCATCTATGCACTCTAAGCAAATTATTGCAAAAGTTTCAGCTATACACATCATCACATTGGTATGATAAATTGCTTTTCGTTCTTCATTAACAGTTTGATTGGCAATAAATACAATAGGTGTATACTCAAAATCTTCACAAAATTCAATAAATAAGCTTTCGTCAGAACGAGGTGATATTGCACAATACGCCTTATGATTATCTCTATCCAGTACTATACTACCAGTTCCTTCTAAAAATACGCTTTCATCTTCAGCGCTCGAATAATCAATTACATTTTCGATTATAAAGCCATTTTGTTCAATAAAATCGAGTACATCTTCACGGCGCTCTAAACGTCTATTTTTTGCATACATAGGATATAAAGCTACATTTCCATTACTGTGTAGTGATATCCAATTATTAGGAAAATGAGCATCGGGCGTATCTAAGTCATCATCACTTTCATAGACGATAACATTTACACCAGCATCTTTGAGTTTATTTACATAAGTATCAAATTCAAATTTTGCACGAACTTGCAAAGCATCATTTACTATAACTTTTTTTTGATAATAATTACTAGAAACTGTTTGCTCATTGGCTCTAATATTATTAGGGCGAATCATTAAAATGGTATCTGTAATCTGTTGCATTTTTTAAATTTTAAAAACCAAAGTTACTATTTTAATAGTGTTTGGCATGAGTAAGCTCTTGTTTGTCGAAATATTTTTATTCTCTATTACCATTACGTTTGTTTTGACATCATAATCATTAAATTTATAATCATGAAATTCAAGCACATTTTAGTATTACTCACATTTATAATGTTTAGCTCTTGTATAGTCAAATCTCTAAAGCCATTTTATACACAAGAAGCTATAGAGTTTCAAGAAAATCTTTTAGGGAAATGGGAAGCCAGCAATGGATCTAAATGGCTTGTATTTTCTATTATAGATATTTATACAGAACAAAAAAAAGATTCGCTATTTAATAGTTTAACACAAGAAGATTTAAAAATCTACAAAGAGCTTAAAGATGCTTATCTTATAGGTTATCTTGAAAAAGAACAAGAAAATATTGAAGATGCTGAAACATATATGGCTGTTCCTTTTAAAATAAAAGATGAAGTCTTCATTGATTTTATTCCTTATGATTTTGTAGACTTAGGTACAAGTGATTTATTAGAAAATCATCTATTAAAAACACACTCAGTAGCAAAATTAGAATCTTTAGATAACAAGAAAATAAAACTAACTTGGTTAGATAGTAGTAGGCTAAATGATCTTTATAAAGAGAGTAAGGTTAAATTAAAACGTGAAATTGTTAGCCCGACTGAAAGCGATAGTGATAATAGTGATTATGTCTTATCTGCATCTTCAGAAGAGCTTTACCAATTTTTAGAAAAATATGTGAAATCTGATATTAAAAATAAATGGGAGTCAGATACAAAATTTACATTGAGTAAAGTAAGCAATTACGAAACCTTAAAAGAGAGTTATAAATAGATTAACATGTTATTAAATCAATATTTAATAAAACTAAATAACAACCACAGACCTATTGTATTTAATATAATCCTGTGGTTTGGTTCTTTTATAATTTTATTATTTCTTTTTACTAAAGGAAATGCTCCTATAAAAATTGATTATATCTATACAAGTGCTTTTCTTGCTACTCTAATCATTCCTGTACTTATTAATTTATATATATTAATTCCAAAATTTTTAAAAAAAGAAAAATACATACTATTTGTAATTTTATTTTTATTAAACTTATTAGTATTTAATCAATTGCATATCTATTTTTTTAATCCGTTATTGGACATAATATTCCCTAATTATTTTTTTATATCTTATCATTCAAATACAAAACTCATTATTATTTTTAGTGTATTTTTAATTGGTACTGCATTAATTAAATTATCAGAAGATTGGTTTTATTTTAATCAAAATGAAAATAGATTATTAAGAACACAAAACCTGCAAATTCAAACACAATTAGCATCGCTTAGGTCACAAATAAATCCTCATTTTTTATTTAACTCTTTAAATGTAATTTATGCATTAGCTCTTGAAAAAAAGGAAGAAACTAAAGATGCAATTGTACAGTTATCAGATATTTTACGATATGTTATTTACGATTCAAATACAGAACGAGTTTTGTTAAAAGAAGAGCTTTTATTGTTAAAAAATTATATAGCATTCCAAAAATTCAGACAGCAATCTACAGAGCATATTAAATTAAATTACAATATCGAAAATGACACTTATCGTATTTATCCAATGCTTATACTCCCTTTAGTTGAAAATAGTTTTAAACACGGTATAAAAGGTGATACAAAAAACACATTTATAAATATAAACATCATACAGAATGGGAATCAATTCAACTTGACCATAGAGAACAATCGTTCTGAAAGTGAGTTAGATAAAATTGATGAACATTCAGGTTTAGGTATAGAGAACATCAAACAAAATTTAGAGATTGTTTATCCTAATACACATACATTTGAGATTAAAGAAACAAATAATACATTTACAGTAATACTAAACTTGGAAACTATTGAAAATTAAATGTATAATAATAGATGATGAGCCTACTTCTCAGAATGTACTTAAAAAATTTATTTCTGACATAGATTTTTTAGAACTAGTTTCTGTGTGCGATAATGCTATAGAAGCTTTACAGGTTTTAAAAAATAATACAACGATAACTCTTTTGTTTTTAGACATTAATATGCCTAAAATTTCTGGACTTACCTTTTACAAGTCATTACAAAATTCGCCAAATGTTATTTTCACAACAGCTTATCCACAATATGCTGTTGATGGTTTCGAATTAAACGCTATTGATTATTTACTCAAGCCTTTTTCGTTTGAACGTTTTTTTACAGCTGTCAATAAAGTTCTTCATAAACAAACAACAGTTAATACAAGATTTAAAGCACAAGAATCAATTATAATCAAATCTAATAAAGTACTACATAAAATTACTCCATCTTCAATTATATATCTCGAAGCTTTTGGAGATTATGTAAAAGTTCATTTAGAAAATAAATTTATACTTACCAATAGTACTTTTAGTAATCTATTAAAATCTTTAGAGAAATATAAATTTGTTCGTACTCACAAATCATTTGCCATAAATTTAGAAAAATTAAACACTGTAAATGGCAATCAAATTACAATTAACGAGCAAACCATTCCTATTGGTCAGAAGTATAAATCAGAATTTTTAAAACTACTAAATAGTAATTAATTTAATATTCTAAATAGAAGTTCTTTTAATAAATCACCTTGTGAAACTGCATTAGCACCTACTCCTTTGCTTTTAACATCAAAATCTCTTAAAATACCAATAACTTGACTCACTTTTTTCATAGGATAGTATTTCGCAGCAGTTATATAATCATTTACAAAGTAAGGATTAACTTTTAATGCAGAAGCTACGGCTCTTGGAGATTTATCTTTTAATCCATGAAAATGCAATAGCTGTGAAAAGAAACTAAATAGCAAAGAAACAGTCACTACCATTGGGTTATCTTTAGGGTTCTCAGCAAAATAATTTGCAATACGATGTGCTTTTAATACATTTTTTTCTCCAATAGCTTTACGTAATTCAAAATTATTATAATCTTTAGAAATTCCAATATTCTCTTCAATAAGCTCAGGTGTGATTTGAGTATCTTTTGAAATAATTAATTTTAGTTTATCTAACTCATTACTAATCTTACTTAAATCGGTTCCTAAAAACTCTACAAGCATTTGAGCTGCTTTTGGAGTTATTGTATATCCTGATGGAGATAATACACGACGAATCCAATCTGCAACCTGATTTTCGTAAAGCTTTTTACTTTCATAAACAACGCCTATTTTTTTAAGTGTTTTATAAAGCGCTTTACGTTTATCAATTTTTTTATATTTATAATTAATAACTAAAACTGTTGAAAATTGAAGGTTTTCGGCATAATTAGAGAGTTTTTCTATCGATCTTGATAAATCTTGAGCTTCTTTAACTACTACTACTTGTCGCTCTGCCATCATAGGGTAGCGCTTAGCATTTGAGATAATATCATCTACAGTAACATCACGCCCATATAGTACTATTTGATTAAACCCTTTTTCTTCTTCAGTCAACACATTACTTTCAATATAACTAGAGATCTTATCGATATAATAAGGTTCTTCTCCCATTAAAAAATAAATAGGTTTTATATGTCCATTCTTAATATCTGCAACAAGCTGTTTAACGTCGTCCAAAATACCTAAATTCTGATTTTTAAAATCCCAAACTTCAATTTTACACTTAGAGGTTGGGTATTTGATTATTGAAGGTTAACTTTGAAAAAAATGTAATCCTTTTTAATGCAAGATCTTAACTTTTCAAAGTTTTCATTTCGACTCAAAAATAGGGAAAATAAAACGTTTATTTTTGATGAGATTCGTAAAAAATTCATGGTTTTACAGCCTGAAGAATGGGTTCGACAGCATTGTATAAAACATTTGATTTTGGAGAAGTCTTGTCCAAAATCTTTAATAAATGTTGAAAAAGAACTCATTATTAATAATTTAAAAAAACGTTATGATATAGTGGTATACAACCCTGATGGAAGTATTTATCTTATAGTAGAATGTAAATCCCCTAAAATAAATATTACTCAACACACTTTTGATCAAATTGCTAGATACAACCTTTCACTAAATGCCAAATATTTAATGATTACCAATGGAATTAATCATTATTATTGTAAAATGGATTTAAACAAAGAGCGTTACGAGTTTTTAAAAGAAATTCCACGGTATAGCTTATGAAACTTGCAGTAGTTATATTAAATTGGAATGGGAAGCAATTGTTAGAACAATTTTTACCTTCTGTTGTAAAACATTCTCAAGAAGCAGATATTTATGTTGCAGATAATGCATCAACTGATGATTCTATTGCTTTTCTTTCAAAAGTATTTCCAGTAATTCAAATTATTCAAAATGCAGAAAATGGAGGATATGCAAAAGGTTATAATGATGCTTTAAAACATATTGAAGCAGATGTGTTTTGTTTATTAAATAGCGATGTAGAAGTTACCAAAAATTGGCTTGCACCAATTATAAACACTTTTAAATCAGAAGTCAGCACAGCGATTATTCAACCTAAAATTCTTGATTACAAAAAAAAAGATCATTTTGAATATGCTGGTGCAGCTGGCGGGTTTATCGATAAATATGGATATCCCTATTGCAGAGGACGTATTTTTGATACCGTTGAAAAAGATAATGGCCAATATGATGATTCTGTAGATATTCTTTGGGCTTCTGGAGCTTGTTTATTTATAAGAAAAAGAGTTTTTAATCAACTTAATGGCTTTGACGAATCATTTTTTGCGCATATGGAAGAAATAGATTTATGTTGGCAAGCAAAAAATTTAGAGTATGATATAAAATATGTGGCAACCTCAACTGTATATCATCTTGGAGGAGCTACTTTAAATGCTTCAAATCCAAAAAAAACATATTTAAATTTTAGAAACAATCTTTTTATTTTAATTAAAAATGCAAAAAGAAATCTCTTTCTATTAATATTTACCAGATTGTTATTAGATGGCTTAGCTGGATTAAAATTTTTAACTCAATTAAAATTAAATCATATCATAGCAATATTAAAAGCTCACTTTTCATTTTATAAGTATTTGCCTCAACTATTAAAAAAGAGAAAAGAATTAAAACAAAGTTCCAATTATTATAAAAAAACATCGATTATTTGGCTGTATTTCGTAAAAAATAAGAAGACTTATAAAAGTTTATAACTTAGTTAGCAAAAATTTTGTTAATACAGGGGTTAGCAAGCTATTTTTATATACTTTTGAGATATTATAAAGGAAATTGAATTAACAAATTATGAAAAAAATTTTAGTATTTAGTGTATTAGGAATGTTATTGATGAGTTCTTGTGTTTCTAAAAAAGAATACGCTGCTCTTGAAGCAAAACAAAAAGAAACTCAAGACTTACTAAATTCTGCAACCGTTAAGCTTAATGCGTGTTTATCTGATGCAGCTGCTGCTAATGCTCGTGTAGAATCTATGAAAGAACAACTTGCTGATTTACGTAGAAGTAATGATGCTTTAATTAAAAGTTCACAAGATCTTACAGAATTAACATCACAAGGTGCTACAAACCTTGAAAAATCTTTAGAAAGCCTACAAGAAAGAGATTTAAAAATCACACGTTTACAAGATGCAATTTCTAGAAAAGATAGTGTTACTTTAGCATTAGTAACTAGTTTAAAACGTGAAGTAGGGATTAATGATCCTGATATAGAAGTTAATGTAGAAAAAGGAGTTGTATTCATTTCTATTGCTGATAAATTATTATTTAAGACTGCTAGTTATAATGTAACTACTAAAGCTAAAGAAGTATTAGGTAAAGTTGCTAAAGTTATAAATAGCAAACCTGATTTTGAAGCAATGATTGAAGGACATACAGATAGTAGATCTTATCAAAAAGGAGTGTTATTAGATAACTGGGATTTAAGTGTAAAACGTTCTACATCTATTATTAGAGTATTACAAGAGCTTGGTGTTAATCCAGGTCAATTAATTGCTGCTGGACGTAGTTCTTATGTTCCTTTAGTAGATAATGATACTGCAGAAAATAGAGCAAGAAACAGACGTACACGTGTTGTTGTGCTTCCTAAAATTGATCAGTTTTATGATATGATAGAAACTGAAATGAAAAATTTAACTGCAGGAGGTAATTAGTCACTTCTAAAGAATTAAAATAAAAAAGCTCAATCAAAAGATTGAGCTTTTTTCATGGTGCTTGGTGTTCTTCTTAAATAAATTCAGAATCAAGTTCTATTAACAACCTATACATATTTCTAGGTTTTCATTGGATAATAAATCTTCAAAAAATTGAGTTATAAATAGATTAGATCGTCTAACTCTCAAATTCTTGGGATTTTTAAATTCAATAATGTATTCTCCTTGTTCTGAAATATCTAAAATTAGTATTCTTTTTGCTCTCATTTTAAATGCATATGATTGAACTCTCCATTTTGTATTTCTAGGTTTAATTATTAAATCACTTTCAACCTTTTTTAGCGAAAAACTAAAACCATTTACCTCAACACCCCAACCTCCTAGTACATTTACATTATATATCCCTGCTGATAGATAGATTTTAGCTCCTGAATTGTGAATATTAATTGGTACTGTCATTATCAAATGTTTGTTTAAATATTTATAAATTGAGATTCCTTTATCCAAAAGGATCTGTTAAAAAATCTCCAAACTCCCTTTACCTTCTCTTATTATTTCTGGAGTATCTTTTGATAAATCTATTACTGTTGAGGCTTGATTATCTCCATAACCACCATCAACTACCAAATCAACAAGGTTATCCCATTTTTCTAATATTAATTCTGGATCAGTTGTATATTCTAAAATTTCATCTTCATCACGAATAGAAGTAGATATAATTGGGTTCCCTAATCGTTTTACAATCTCTAGTGCAATATTGTTGTTAGGGATGCGTATCCCAACTGTTTTTTTCTTTTTAAATGCAGAAGGTAAAGTCTTTGCTCCAGGTAAAATAAAAGTATAAGGCCCTGGAAGTGCTCTTTTTAATATTTTAAAAGTAGACGTATTTATTTGTTTTACATAATCACTTAAATTACTTAAATCATGACAAATAAATGATAGTTTTGCTTTCTCTAATTTTATGTTTTTAATTTTTGCAATACGCTCTAAAGCTTTGGTATTTGTAATATCACAACC
The DNA here is from genome assembly GCA_003443635.1 of Flavobacteriaceae bacterium. NCBI lineage: Bacteria > Pseudomonadati > Bacteroidota > Flavobacteriia > Flavobacteriales > Flavobacteriaceae > Flavobacteriaceae bacterium. The sequence continues at coordinate 2,530,151 of CP031964.1, forward strand.
TAGTCCATAAACTGTATCTGTAGGATAAATAATGAGTCCTCCACTTTTGAGAACATTAACAATTTTGTCAATCTCTTTTTCGTTAGGATTTTCCTCATATATTTTTATAAACTCAGCCATCTTTTATTATTAAAATACGTATTCATATACAATATAGGATGTTGTTAGTTAAAAAAAACACTTCATTATCCTATGACATCAAGCTTTGCAAACCGCAATAATAACTTCTTTACGCCTCCTTTTTCAAAATTAATCTCTGCTTTAATATCTGCACCCATACCTTCAATTTTTATTACCTCTCCTTTACCAAAGCGCATATGCTCAACAAAATTACCAACTACAAGTTTATTATCAAACAAATTTGATTTTCCATTAGCCTTAGCTACAGGTTTTAAATTTTTCCCTACATTAATTTTTGGAGCATTTGAACTTGCTTTGATAGCTCCTTTCTTTTTAAATGTAGGCTGTTTTGCTGGTTTAAAACGGATTTTATTTTGAGGAATATCATCTCCAAAAATATCTGCACTTAGCATTGGGTTAAAACGACGTTCTTCAATAGGAGTTAATATCTCTAAATATTTATCATCTATTTCTTCAATAAATCGACTCGGTTCAGCATCTATTAACTTTCCCCAACGGTAACGTGATAAAGTATAAGTTAAGTAGGCTTGCTTTTCTGCTCTTGTTAATGCTACATAAAATAAACGACGTTCCTCTTCTAATTCACTTCGAGTATTCATACTCATTGCACTAGGAAACAAATCTTCTTCTAAACCAACAATATACACATACGGAAACTCTAATCCTTTTGCCAAATGTATAGTCATTAATGCTACGTGATTTTCGTCTCCTTTGTCACTATCCAAATCAGTATCTAAAGCTACATCTTCCATAAATTCAGCTAAAGACCCTGTTGCATCTGCAAGCTCTCTTTGCCCTTCTACAAAATCCTTCATTCCGTTTAGAAGTTCTTGGATGTTCTCCATTCTAGTAACTCCTTCTGGAGTACCGTCTTTATTAAACTCTCTTATGAGCCCACTTGTTTTTACTACATGTTCAGATAATTCAAATGCATTAGTACCTTCATTCATTACCTGAAAACTTTCAATCATTGTTACAAAATCTTGCAGTTTAGTTTTTGTACCAGAATTAATTTTAACATCTGTTTTATCAATGTGCTTCATCACTTCAAAAATGGAGCGATTATATCCATTGGCAGCAACAATTAATTTATCTATAGTAGTTTGACCGATTCCTCTGGCAGGAAAATTAATAATACGTTTTAACGCCTCTTCATCAGCTGGGTTGATAACTAAACGTAAATAAGACAGTACGTCTTTAATTTCTTTGCGCTGGTAAAATGATAGCCCACCATAAATACGATATGGTATTTCTCGTTTACGTAAAGCTTCTTCTATAGCACGAGATTGTGCATTGGTACGATATAATACAGCAAAGTCACTATTGGGTAGTTGATTTTCCATTTTGTTTTCAAAAATGGAACTTGCCACATAACGCCCTTCATCCCCGTCGGTTAGCAAGCGATTTACCTTTACTTTATTCCCTTCATCATTAGCCGTCCAAACTACTTTATCTAACTTAGTTTCATTTTTATCAATAATAGAATTTGCAGCATTAACAATATTTTTTGTAGAGCGGTAATTCTGCTCCAATCTAAATACTTTTACATCGTCATAATCACGTTGAAAATTGAGAATATTATTAATATTTGCTCCACGAAATGCATAAATACTTTGTGCATCATCACCAACTACACAAATGTTTTGAAATTTATCCGATAAAGCTCTCACAATTAAATATTGTGAATGATTGGTATCTTGATACTCATCAACCAAAATATATCTAAATCGATTCTGATATTTCATTAACACATCCGGGAAGCGTGTTAATAATTCATTTGTTTTTAATAATAAATCATCAAAATCCATTGCTCCAGCTTTAAAGCAACGATTAACATATTCTTGATAAATATCTCCTAATTTTGGGCGCCTTGCCATTGTATCGGCTTCAATCAATTCTGGATTTTGACGATAGGCTTTAACCGTAATCAAGTTATTTTTATAAGAAGAAATCCTGGAGTGTATCTGTTTGTATTTATAAATCTCTTTATCCAGATTCATCTCTTTAATAATTGAAGAGATTAAACGTTGTGAATCCTGTGAATCATAAATCGTAAAATTGCTAGGGAATCCTAATTTATCTGCTTCAATACGTAAAATCTTAGCAAATACAGAATGAAATGTCCCCATCCATAAATTCTTAGCTTCACTTTGTCCTACAATAACAGCAATTCTCTCCTTCATTTCTCGAGCTGCTTTATTGGTAAAGGTTAATGATAAGATATTAAACGGATCTACACCCTGATGCATTAAATATGCAATTCTATAAGTCAAAACACGTGTCTTTCCAGAGCCTGCACCTGCAATCACGATCATAGGTCCATCTTTCTGTAATGTTGGCGCCAACTGCGCCTCATTTAACTGACTTAAATACTTCTCCAAACTTCTATCATTTTAAAGCTTAAAAATAAGTATTGTGCTACTTTTAAAAGTGCGGATTTATTAATAATTATGAACAATCTAAATTCTATAGAATAGGTCATAAAAAATTAAATATCTTTAGTCCTTTAATTTAAATTTAATTCAAAATATAATGAAGCAACTACTTTTAACCATTGCAATGGTAGCATTTACATTTGGGTATGCACAACATGGTCTTGATAAAGACATTCAAAATATAGAATCTAAAGTAATCGAATGGCGTCGTGATTTTCATAAAAACCCAGAATTATCTAATAGAGAATTTAAAACAGCCGAGAAAATTGCAACACATTTAAAGTCTCTTGGGTTAGAAGTACAAACTGGAATAGCTCATACTGGAGTTGTAGGGATTTTAAAAGGAAAGAAATCAGGTAAAGTATTAGCATTAAGAGCAGACATTGATGCTTTACCAGTTACTGAACGTACAGATGTGCCCTTTAAATCTTTAGTAACAGCAAATTTTGATGGCGTTAATACTGGAGTAATGCATGCTTGTGGCCACGATACACATATAGCTATTTTGATGGGTGTTGCAGAAATTATGGCAAACAATAAAGATAAAATTAAAGGAACTATTAAGTTTATTTTTCAACCAGCAGAAGAAGGTGCTCCAACTGGCGAAGAAGGTGGTGCTAAATTAATGGTAAAAGAAGGTGTATTAAAAAATCCAGATGTAGATGCAATTTTTGGGTTACATATAAGTGCAGGAAATGATGTTGGTACAATTTCATACAAACCAGCAGGTATTATGGCTGCTGTAAACAGTTTTGAAATTAATGTAAAAGGGAAACAAAGCCATGGTTCTACACCTTGGACTAGTGTAGACCCTATTATGGCCTCTGTGAAAATAATAGATGGGTTACAAACTATTATTAGCAGAGAATCCCCTTTAACTACAGAAGCTGCTGTATTATCTATCGGAAAAATAACAAGTGGTGTTAGAAGTAATATTATTCCTGAATCGGCACAAATTATTGGTACGTTACGTACACTAGATTACGATATGCAGTCACAAATACATAAACGTATGAAAGAAATGATTCCTGCTATTGCTAAAGCATATCGTGCAGAAGCTGTTGTAGATATTGATGAAGGTTATCCTATTACTTATAACGACCCTGCACTTACTGCACAAGTCGTATCATCATTTGAAAAAGCGGCAGGAAAAGAAAATGTTATACTTATGAAGGCAATTACAGGAGCTGAAGATTTTTCATTCTTTCAAAAAGAAGTTCCTGGAGTATATTTCTTTTTAGGTGGGAAACCGGTATCTACACCTAGATCTGAAGCTGCTCCGCATCACACGCCAGATTTTTATATTGACGAAAGTGGTATGCTTTTAGGAGTTAAAACCTTTGTACAAATGTCTTTTGATTATTTGAATAACAACTAATTTATTACCATAGTGGGCATTGCAAAGCAATCTGTATGAATTATAAAAAACATACAGATTGCTTTGTTATTTCTAATAACTATCAATAAGTTGGAAAATCAACGGTTCAATCGATAATACTCTAAATAATTTCATATTTTTGGTTAAATCACTCTTTTACAAATGGACTCATTTTTAAATTTCTTATCTAATATCCCTTGGTGGTTATGGATTATTATCGTTTTAATTTTAATAGCAATTCGAGATATTTTTGTTCAACGTAAACATACTGTTAGTCACAATTTTCCAATTATAGGTCATTTTAGGTATATTTTAGAACATATTGGTCCAGAATTAAGACAATATCTCGTTTCAAATAATCGCGAAGAGTTACCTTTTAATAGAATAGAACGCGGTTGGATTTATGCCTCAGCAAAAAAGGAAAATAATTATGAAGGCTTTGGAACTGATAGAGACATTTATGCCCATCAACATGTGTTTATCAGTAATGCGATGATGCCTTATAAAATGGACAAAAATCACCCGAACATTGAGGATCATTGTTTTTTACCTTGTGCTAAGGTAATGGGAGCGTATAATAAGCGTAAAAAACCATTTCGCCCTGCATCTGTTATTAATGTATCTGCAATGAGTTTCGGATCATTGTCAGCAAAAGCGGTAGAATCACTAAATAAAGGTGTTAAAATTGCTGGTGCTTATCATAATACTGGTGAAGGTGGATTATCTCCATATCATAGTAATGGTAGTGATGTTATTTTTCATTTTGGAACAGGGTATTTTGGTGTAAGAGATAGTAATGGGAATTTCTCTATGGAAAAATTAGTGAAATTAATTGAAGACAATCCATTTGTTAAAGCTATTGAAATTAAACTATCGCAAGGTGCTAAACCTGGAAAAGGTGGTGTATTACCTGGCGCTAAAATTACAGAAGAATTAGCTGCTATAAGAGGCGTTGAAGTTGGTAAAGATGTACTTTCTCCTCCAAATCATACAGCATTCACAAATGTTCCTGAACTTGTTGATTTTATTGAAAATATTGCTGAAGCTACTGGCTTACCCGTAGGAATAAAAGCTGCTATAGGAAAACTAGATCAATGGGAAGAATTAGCGGATTTAATGGTTAAAACTGGTAAAGGTCCTGATTTTATTACCATAGATGGTGGCGAAGGTGGTACTGGAGCAGCGCCTCCAAGTTTTGCAGATCATGTATCTTTACCTTGGGTGTATGGTTTTAGTGCTTTATACAAACTATTTCAAGATAAAAAATTAACTGATCGTATTGTTTTTATAGGCAGTGGTAAGCTTGGTTTTCCTGCTAAAGCTGCAATGGCCTTTGCTATGGGAGTAGATTGTATAAATGTTGCTAGGGAAGCTATGATGAGTATTGGATGTATTCAGGCTCAGATTTGTCATACTAATCGTTGCCCTAGTGGTATTGCCACACAAAGTAAATGGTTACAAAATGGAATTAATATTCCTTTAAAATCTGAACGTTTAGCTCAATACTTTAAAACTTTTAGAAAAGAATTTATAGAAATTACACACGCAGCTGGTCATGAACATCCTGCACAGTTTACTATGAAAGATGTGCAAATTAATGTAGATGATCACAATTTATCTAAAGAACTTAATAAAACGTATTGTTACGAAAAAACCCCTGTTCCTTTTAATGGAATGCAAGAATTAAAAGATTGTTTATATCTAGGAGGGAAAGATTGTTAAATTTAAAACTATGAATGACGCACTACAAACGATGATTAATAATATGCCTGAAAAAACAGGTAAATCTTTAGATGAATGGAAAGCTATTTTAAAAGATAAAGCTTTTGTTAAACATGGAGAAGCAGTAAAGTTTCTCAAAGAAAAGCATAATGTTACTCATGGTTTTGCTAATACTATAGTAACTTTATCTAAAAATAATGATGATACACCAGATGATTTGGTTAGTAATCAATATAAAGGGAAAGAAAGTTTACTTCCTATCTACGAAAAACTAATTGCTGTAATACAAGCTTTTGGGGATGATGTTACAATTACTCCTAAAAAAGGAAGCGTGAGCATTATTCGTAAAAAACAATTTACGCTAATAAAACCCGCAACAAAAACACGAATTGATTTAGGTTTAAAACTAAAAGATAAAGCTACTACAACTCGATTAGAAAACTCAGGCCCTTTTGGAACAATGTGTACACATCGTGTAAAGATTGAAACAGTTGAAGATATTAACGATGAGTTAGTTAACTGGATGAAAGAAGCCTATGAAAAAGCAAATTAACTAGAAAGTGTCAAAAACTTTAGGTTTTTCTAAACATAATTTAGCTTCAAAGAAATTTACACTAAGAGATACAGATTTGTTCAATTAATAAAAACACATTATGTTTGTTCTATTAACCAAATCAACCTACACAAATGGAATCAAAAATTTTTGACTTACTTCTCTATAGTATTCCTACTATTATTACAGGAATAATTGCTTTTTACTTTTTTAAAACACATACAAAAAATGAAGATGGGAGAAGGCGTTATTTACTTCAAAAAGGATTACAAAAAGATGCAATGCCAATACGTTTACAAGCTTATGAACGAATGGTTTTGTTTTTAGAACGTATTTCTCCAAGTAAACTTTTAGTACGCATTACACCTATAGGAAGTGTAAAAGAAGATTATGAATCATTACTTATAAAAAGTATAGAGCAAGAGTTTGAGCATAATTTATCACAGCAAATTTATTTAAGTGATGATTGTTGGGGAGTTATCTCTGCAGCAAAAAATGCTACCATACAGCTTATCAGAAAAGCAACATTATTAGAAAGCACAGATACGGCTGATAAACTTCGCGAAGTAGTTATTACTGAAATGATGGAAAAACGCCCTCCTAGTGATACAGCTCTTTCTTTTATAAAAAAAGAAGTAAGTGAAATGTGGTCGCTTTAATTAATTAGAAATTATTTTATAAAATTATAAATACAATTTAGCTTTCTATTGCTTCGCTTCCATCCATAGATGATCCTTCATTATGTTTAATCTCTGCATAAGTAAAACCTTCTTGCCACCATTTTTCCATTAAAGCTTTATTAAAAATAAGTACATTTTCTGTGAGTTTTGTTGGTGTATAATATAAGTTTAATTTCACATTTCTATGTAATGCTGCAAGTTTACCAATAGCAATATCTCCTTTTTCAACCTGATCTAGCAAATGTCCAAAAAGATTAATCATTAAAGAAAATGGGTTCTTACCTAATACTTTATTATAATCTAAGTTTTCACTTTCTAAAACTATAGCATCTACTTCTGTTGCTCCTCTTTTAATTGCTTCTCGTATGGGAATTACACACCCTAAACCACCATCTGCATATTCAAATTCATTTTTTTTTACTAATGACATAAATGGAATATAGTTACAAGAGATCCAAATCCAATCACAAAACTCTTCATAATCAAAATCATTAATCGATTTGTACTCTGTTCTGTTTTTGGATAAATTTGTTACTGTTACAATAACATCTTTTTTCATTGCCTTAATCTTATCATATTCCTCCCTTGTAAAACTTTTCTTTATATGATTTCTTAAGGCTTTACTTTCACCAAATGTTCGCTTTTTTTTAATAAATTGAATTAAAGAATTAAAATAATTAATAGATACATATTCTCTGTTTCCTTTCTTTTTTACAACAAAAGGATTAATACTAAAAATAGTATGCTGTTTTACATGAGTAAAAATATCATACAGTTTACCTATATCGTTAACAGCTAAATGTGGAGATAAAAGGCTTCCCGTAGAAGTTCCTAAAAACATATCGTATTCTTTACCTTCTTGCTCCATTAAGTATTGTGCTACACCACCTGCAAATGCGCCTTTACTACCACCACCTGAAATTACCAATGCTTTCATAAATTATCCGTTTATTTGCCCTAAAAGTGTTGTTGCCATTTTTTTAAATCTCCAATTGTGATGAGTTGTAGCCTCTTTTAAATTTTCTACACACTCAAAACCACAATTTCTTATCAATTTTAAATATCGAAATGCATTTTGCCTTATTTCAAAGGCATATTTTGGTGATGTATAATTAGTAAGTTCTATCATAAAATCTATTTTATGTTTTGGTTCATAATTCGGGGTTATAATCGCTAAAGCTAACCAAAGCGTTCTAATATTTTTATCACTAAATCCTTGAATTTCCTTAGTTTTATTTAAATATAATATTTGATCTTCTTTAAAATTATTCCATAAGTTAAATAATGCAGACTCTACAGTTTGATAGGATTCATCATTTAATAAAGTTTCGTAATTTGATTTAAACTTTAATGGAATTTTAACCATATATGCTGCAATGGCTTGACGTACTTCTATACTATTTTTAAAAGTATTAGTCGTTATTCTGTCTGGACGCTGCGAAATAAGTTTTATTTTAGCCTTATCAGAAATTGGATATGTTAGATGTCTATCACATTTAGAATTCCATACTTCGCAATCTACCATTTCATATTCTGATAAAAAAGTTGCTTTCTGTTTTATTTTTAGTATTGCTTCTTCAAGTGGAAACACATCATTAATTATCCATTTAGATACAAAATCACTTAAATCTTGCTCGCTTTCAATTTCAATTTCTGATATAAAATCATTTGTTTCTACATTTCCAAATTGATACTTTTGCAAATAGTTCTTAATTCCTGATTTAAAAGCTATATCACCTACTCTATCTCGTAATAAATGTAACACCCAAGCTCCTTTTTGGTAAAAAGTTAAACTACTAGATTTTGGGTCTAACAAAGAAGTTCTTTGTTTCTCTATATCTTGTTGATGTAATTGTTGAGCACTTTCGTATAATCTCCAATAGTAATAATCATCTCCAAAAATATTTTTTTCAGCTAATAATGCATAATAGGTAGCAAAACCTTCCTGAAGCCAATGATGAGTTCCCGAAACTTCAGTAACTAAGTTTCCAAACCATTGGTGTGCCAATTCGTGAGCATTTACATTAACATAATTTCTATCTATAAACCCTATGGAATCGGTTACAAAACTGTCTGAAAATATGGTAGTACTAGTGTTTTCCATACCAGCATATAAAAAATCTTTCACAGGAACTTGTTTATAGTTTTGCCAAGGATAAGATATTCCTATTTCTTTTTCAAGAAAATCAAATATTTGTTTGCTATAGCGATATGTAGGTTCTATTTTAAGTGAATCTTTAGGGTAATAATACATCTCTAAAGGTATTCCTGTTTTAGAATATTCTACTTTCTTCTCATATTCACCAATAGCAAAAGCCACTAAATAACTTGACATTGCTTCTTGCATATCATAATGCCAACTAATAGTAGTATCATTTTCAACTTTAGTTATCAGCTTTCCGTTGGAAATAACTTTATAATCCTTATCAAACGTAATGGTTAGATCAAATTCTACTTTTTCATTCATATCATCAAAACTTGGCAGCCAATTACTAGTATATTTTCCTTGCCCTTGAGTCCAAATTTGTTTATCTACAAAGTATAATGCTTTTTTAGGAATTGATTCGTAATTAAATGATATTGAATATGTTCTCCCTTTTTTAAATGAATGTATTAGCCATAATTTTTTTTCATCATTTTTAAAATTTACTTTTTCATTATTTAAAGCAACATTATAAAATTTTGTTTTAACTGCATCAATATAAATTGAGTCTATATTTTCGAGGATTTCAAAATCGTAAATCACTGTTCCTGTAATGCTTTTATTTTGAGCATTAGGAGTTACATGAACTTCTCCAATTTTAAAGTCCACATAATTAGTCTGTTGCGAAAACCCTAAAAAACCTATATAAAAGAAAAAAAGAAAAAGAATTTGTTTCATACCTCAATTATAACAACGATTAAGCCAAAATAGTGTTTTTATCTTTTCATTTGTTTAAGTTTTATCTTTTATATCTATCAGATGTAATTCACTATTAAAAAATTTCTATTGCTATAAATTTAATCGTGATGCTCATTTCACACTTTATAAGAAATGGTTATTTTAGTAGGCTATGAGTATAAATCTTCAAACTCCTATTGATTATCTTAAAGGTGTAGGGCCAAATCGTGCAGATTTGCTTCGAAAAGAGTTAGGTATTCATACATATCAAGATTTGATTAACTTATTTCCAAATCGTTATATAGATCGCACACAATATTATAAAATCAATCAATTACAGCGTAATAATGCCGATGTACAAATTATTGGAGAAATTACTGGTTTGAAAGAGATTAGTCAGCAACGTGGAAAGCGTTTAGTAGCTACTTTTAGGGATAACACAGGAACAATGGAGTTGGTATGGTTTAGAGGCCATAAATGGATTAGAGAGAGCATAAAATTAAATACACCCTATGTGATTTTTGGAAAATGCAATTGGTATTCTGGAAAATTTAATATGCCTCATCCAGATATGGAACTTCAAAATGAGCATGAGAGAAATTTACGTTCTGCAATGCAGCCTATTTATCCATCTACCGAAAAATTATCTAACAAAGGAATTTCTAATCGCGTTATTGGAAAAATAATGCAACAATTATTTTTAGAAACCAAAGGAAGGTTTATTGAAACGCTTTCTGAAAATTTAATTTCTGAATTAAAATTAGTATCAAAAAGTGAAGCGCTTTTTAATGTTCATTTTCCAAAAAATCAAGATCTATTATCACGTTCACAATATCGATTAAAATTTGAAGAATTATTTTATATTCAATTACAATTAATTTTAAAAAATTTAATTCACAAATCAAAAATAAAAGGGTTTTCGTTTACAACTGTTGGAACTTATTTTAATGTATTTTTTTCAGAGCATTTACCTTTCGAATTAACTAATGCTCAAAAACGAGTACTGAAAGAAATTCGTCACGATTTAGGAAGTAATGCGCAAATGAACAGGCTTTTACAAGGAGATGTAGGCTCTGGAAAAACTATAGTTGCTCTAATGTCAATGTTAATAGCACTTGACAACGATTTTCAAGCTTGTTTAATGGCTCCGACTGAAATTTTGTCAGTCCAACACTATAATGGATTACAAATGCATTGTAAAAAACTGAATATCAGTATAAAAATATTAACAGGTTCAACTAAAACTTCAGAAAGACGGAAAATTCATGAATCTTTAGAAAATGGCGAATTACAACTCTTAATTGGAACGCATGCATTGCTTGAAGATAAGGTGAAATTTAAAAATTTAGGGCTTGCTATTATTGATGAACAGCATCGATTTGGTGTTGCGCAACGGAGCAAGTTATGGAAAAAAAATGATATCCCTCCACATATTTTAGTAATGACCGCTACCCCTATTCCGAGGACTTTAGCAATGTCTGTTTATGGTGATTTGGATATCTCTATTATTGATGAATTACCTCCAGGGAGAAAGTCGATAAAAACGGTACATCGATATGATAATAATCGCCTCAATGTATTTAAATTTATTCGTGATGAAATTAAAAAAGGTCGTCAAATTTATATTGTATATCCGTTAATTCAAGAAAGTGAAAAATTAGATTACAAAGATTTAATGGATGGTTACGAAAGTATCGTTAGAGATTTTCCGATGCCTGAATATCAGATCTCAATTGTTCATGGAAAAATGAAACCTGCCGATAAAGAATTTGAAATGCAACGTTTTATTAAAGGAGAAACACAAATTATGGTTGCAACTACAGTTATTGAAGTTGGTGTAAATGTACCCAATGCTTCTGTAATGATTATTGAGAGTGCAGAACGTTTTGGATTATCACAATTACATCAACTTAGAGGACGAGTAGGCCGTGGCGCAGAACAAAGTTATTGTATTTTAATGACTAGTCATAAATTGAGTAACGATAGTAAAACACGTTTGGAAACAATGGTTAAAACTAATGATGGTTTTGAAATTGCAGAAGTAGATTTACGTTTGCGAGGCCCCGGAGATATAATGGGGACACAACAAAGTGGTGTTTTAAACCTTAAAATAGCAGACATAGTAAAAGATAACGATATTTTACAGCACGCTCGTTACTATGCAAAACAAATTTTAAAACAGGACCCTTCTCTTAAAAAATTAGAAAACAGCAATATTCTTAATACCTATAAAGCAATGAGTAAATACAAAAACATTTGGAATTACATTAGTTAAACTGTACACTTTAATTTAGTAAAAATTTCAAGTAACTGCTTTCATATAAAGAATTATAAACTCGATTAAATTATATTATCTAAAAAAGATAGCAAGCCATCTAAAAAAATAAATTAAGCCTATAAAATTCATTATTTTGCTTCTAAATGAAGAATCAAAATAAATTAGCTTTCTTAAAAAAAAATAAAGTTCATATATATATTTGGCTTACGGTTAGCTTATTTTCAAATATTAGACTTTATGAAACTTTTGGAGCTAAAGAAATATTGTTTGGATTTGTAGTTGATTCTATCTTTTTATTTTGGATTGTTTTTTCTCATTTAAAATGGGGATTACCATATTTGGTGTTAAAATCTAAAAAATATTTACGATATTTTTTATCATTAGTATTAATTGTCTTTGTTAGTTACATTATCAATCATACACAAAGATTAATCACCATTGAATTCTTTCCAATTATGGGAAAGAATTTAGATTTAGATTTTTTACTGGTATTAGGTGATACATTTTTTGATATGCTTCCAGTTGTAATTGTAAGCTCTTTAATCAAGCTTTCTTTTGACTTCTTTAAATTACAAGCAAAACAAAAAGAGATTGAAAATCAAAGGTTAGAAACTGAGTTAAAATATTTGAAACTACAGATTAGTCCTCATTTTTTATTTAATACTTTAAACAATCTTTTATTTCTCACTAACACAAAGTCTGATCAAGCCTCTAAAGTAGTTGAAAAGCTTGCCTATCTGATGCGATATTTGTTAGAAAAGGATCGTAGAGAAAAAACACCTCTAATGAAAGAAGTTGAATTTGTTAAAGCATACATAGAATTAGAACAGATTCGTATAAAAAATATAGATGTAAGTTTTGATATAGATGGAAATATCGATAAACATCAAATTGCACCTGCGCTATTAATCACATTAGTAGAAAATGCATTTAAACACGGAGTTAAAAAAGCAGATAAACATAATTATGTTTATCTTGAATTAATTGCTTTTGAAAATAAAGTTCATTTTAAAGTGACAAATCCTCTAAGAAATAGAATAAAGAATAATGATTCACACTCTATTGGATTACGAAATTTAAGAAAGAGATTAGATCTAATTTACCCAAATAAACATACATTAATAACAGAAATTAATGAAGGTAATACTTTTACATCAAGTTTAGAATATCTATCAAATTAAAGAGATGAAAAAAATAGATTGCATTATTGTAGATGACGAACCTATGGCTATTAGTCTTCTGGAAGATTACATGAACAAGGTTGAATATATTAATCTTATTGGAAAATTTAATAACCCCATAGAAGCCATCACCTTTATTAATAAAAATAGTGTAGATCTTATATTTTTAGATATTGAAATGCCAGACATAAATGGGTTTAAGCTTGCAGAAATGATATCTCAAAATTCTGCTATCATTTTTACAACAGCGTATTCAAATTATGGAGCAGGAAGTTATGATTACAATGCTTTAGATTATTTGTTAAAACCTATAAGTTTTGAACGCTTTCTAATTTCTGTAAACAAGTTTGATTCAAGTTCTAATAATCAAATTAAATTGGAAGATGACACTATTTTCATAAAAAGTAACAAGGCTTATATAAGGTTAAAATACGAAGATATTGGGCATATTGAATCGTTAAAAGATTATGTAATATTTCATACAGAAAACGAACGCTTTATAGTATATCATAGCCTAAAAAAACTAGAAAATATTCTTCCTACTAATTTTAAAAGAGTTCATTATTCCTATATGGTGAATTTGGAAAATGTTCATAAATTAAAAGACAACCACCTATATATTTTTGATAAAAAAGTTTCTATTAGCAAAAAGCACAGACATAGTGTTTATGAGTTGATTGAGAAAAAGAAAATATAACCCTCTTTACTATTCACTGTTCTTATTATAAACTTTTTTATTCAATTTTCCCAACTGTCGAATAAATAACAACAAGCATCTTTATTTTTTTAAAAAACATCTCTTAACACATAGATTTAAGTTATTAAATTTCAAAACTTATGTATTTTAAAAAGAATATTTTAATAGTTATAATCTTAATAATTCTTCAGTGTACAAATGCTCAATCACAGAAAAATGATAGTGAATTTACAACTAAGCTCTCAAAAGTTAATGAAAAAACAAAAAGCATTTACAAAGAGTATAAAATGTATGGGGATTTTATTATTGGGGTAATTAATGAACAAGGTTTAATACATTCCTATTTATTAAATAAAGAAGCTATAGAGGGCAAAAAAACCTCTTTAACTAAAGATTCTCCTTTTTATATAGCGTCACATACAAAAGCTTTTACGGGGACACTTTTAAAAATAATGGAAGATCAAAATCAAATTGACCTCAACAAAACAATTGCTGATTATTATCCTGAATTAATACAAGACGAGAGAATTGATAATAAATCTATATCTATAAAAAAATTACTCACTCATACTTCAGGCTTTGTCTCAGCAATGTTTCAATTAAAAACAAGTTTTCTAGGGTATCAAGACCAAGGAGATCTTTTGGCCTCAGCTAGTAACAAAATAATGATAGATCCATCAGGTCGATTTAGGTATTCTAATACAGGTCCGATACTAACCTCTATGATTGTTGAAAAGAAATTTGGCACATCCTGGAAAAATATTATGAAAGCTGTTGTTTTTAAGCGTTTGGGTATGACAAATACAAGTGCTAACGTAAGTGATTTTAACAATAACAAAATTCGTCCAGCTGTACATAAAAATGAAAATAATGGCATTCTTAAAACAGGTCTGTACAAAACTGATCAAACGATGACAGCAGCTGGCGGAGTTATATCTACATTAAATGATCTTTCTAAGTGGTTGAAGGTAAATATTAATCAAGACAATGTTCTTTTATCTAAAGGAGCCTGGAAAGATCTTCACGAACCACTAGTTAAACAAAATAGAAATTATTTTACTTACCAAAGGCACGGATATAGTTTGGGTTGGGATATTGCTACCTATATGAAAGATACCATTCTAACTCGATTCGGTGGCTGGGGAGAGATTAGTTTTCATGCGTCATTTATCCCATCCAAAAAATTAGGAATCATTGCTTATAGCAATGACGATAGAGCCGCAGGACTCCCCCATTTAATTGCAAATTATGCATACAACTTAATGAATGATAATGTAGATGCTGAGAAGGTTTTTTCTGAAGAGAAACTAATTTTTGATAAAGCGTTTAAAAAAACAATAGAAGACTTAAAGCGAATACCTAATAATTATTTATCTGCTTCAGGATTTAACGATGAAATTATAGGAAAATATAAAAATGATGAAGGCTGGCCAGAAATTATAATTAAAAAAGAGGCAGATTATTATATCATTAATTGGGGGGTTTTACCAGGTGTAATTTATCCTTTAAATGAAGCTCAAAGAGATTATGTATCACCATTTTCTGGGTTTATGGGTAGAAGGTTTCAAATAAAAGAAAATATATTGAAAACAGGATCTATAATTTATAAAAAACAGAACTAGTTTTATCTAAAAAATAAGATGAATAAAAATGCTAACTCTAATAGACAAAAATTTGAAAGTATCCAAAAGCATAGAGATTAATGCTAAAACTAAAGAAGTTTGGGATGCTTTAATAAATCCAGAGAAAATAAAATTATATTTATTCGAGACAGAAGTAGTAACGGATTGGAAGATAGGAAACTCGATAGTCTTTAAAGGAAAAGATAATGATGAAAAATATATAGACAAAGGAACTATTATAGAAAATAAGAAAGAAGAGCTTTTAAAATACAGCTATTGGAGTGAGTTTTATAAGCTTGAAGATACAGCCAAAAATTATGCATTAGTAACATATAAAATTCAAAAATTAACACATAATAAGGTTTTATTAAAATGGGAACACGAAGGGTTTGTAAATGAAATAAATCAGAAACATTCTGAAGGTCTAATACAAGAAATACTTGAACAGGTTAAGAAAATAACCGAAGGTCAATAAACGTAAAACCTATTAAGAAGAAAGCATATTTATTAGCAAAACAATAAAAAGTGATGAAAATACTAAAAACTAGTAACCTTACTTACTTTGCAGAACAAATCATGAAAGGTTATGGTTTAATATTTAATCTTATAGATATCCTGCTATAAAAAATCCAATATAGGTGCCTAATGCATTTCCTATAGATCCAATAATTATTGCTGGTAATATGAGTTCATTTCTCTTAAAATTCTTGGCTAAAGCAAGGGCAGAAGTACTCCCCCCTACATTTGCTTGAGAAGCTATAGAAATTATTTGCCAATCAATTTTTGTAAAAGCACCAGCAGTATATATAAAGATACCATGTACAAATACAATAATTGTAACAAAAATAAGCAATGCGATGGATAAACTTCCTGATTGACCTAAAGCAGCAAAATCACAATAAGCTCCTACCACAGCTAGAAAAATATAAACCGCCCAACTTCCTAATAACATATTTCCTTTTAATTTAGAAATTGCTGGTATTTGTGCCATCAATAAAGCTAATGATGTTAAAATCAATATTGATGGAATAATTATACCTTCATTTGCAAAAGCTTTTGCAATAGTATCGGAAACAAAAAGCACCATACAAGTCATGGCTATTAATAAGGTTAGTGATTTTAATGTAATAGTTTCAGATTCGTCATTTGACAACTCTCCTTCTGTGTTATCATTCTCTTTATTTATAGCCTGTTTTCGAGGAAAAAATCGTTGTAAGATTACAGGAACAGCAATCGTAAAGAAAAACCAAACTGTTGTGAGCACATTATCAACTGCTACAGCATTGGTATAAATCACTCCTTTATCTACCACTTTATAATGTAAAGCCACAGCATTAAAATTAATACTCCCACCAGTGTAAGTTCCCGCAAACATTCCTGCTAGAGCATTATAAACTCCATCAAAATGCGCACTATCTTTTATAATTAAGCTTGCTACCAAAACACCCAATACCGTACCTGCACTACCTAAAATAAATGCAAATATTATAGGGAAACCTATTTTTTTAAGTTGACTAAGATTAACATCCAAAAGCAGCAAAAATAAAGCTGCTGGCGCTACGTAGTCAAAAATACCATCATATACAGGGTTTGCACTTTTAGGCACTAAATTAATATTAGCAATAATTGCCGTAAGGATAATAACTGTTAAAGCAATTCCGAATTTATTAAAGAACGGTTTTTTAACCAACCAATCGGATATAAAAAGAATAAAAGCGAGCATTGCGATAATATACATCGCATTCGTGGTAAACTCCATAAGTTGATCTTAAATTAAAAAAGCTTCAATTTAAACAAAATAAATGAACCACTTATAAAACAAAAACAGGCAAGAGCATATCTTGACTGTTTCCATATAATTTTAATGAGTTATTTTTTATAACCCTCCTCTTCTATTATCGTTAGAATTAGTATCGATTAATTTATTATAAGGATCTATACCAGCTTCAACAGGCTTTTTATCTACAATAATTTTAATTTTATTATTTATTTCAGTAATATGATGTTTTTTAAGATAAAGTTCTTCGTCATCTTCTCCAAAAACACCTACATCAATATAATCATCCAATATTACAGATAAGATAGGTCGTCTCATAGATTCTGTTTGATAAGATAGTGTGTCCCCTACCTTATCAGCATAATAACGTTTTCCTTTATCATTATTCCTATACTTACTTACCTCAAATTCTATCTCCACTTCATATTTTCCATTATCTAATTCAGTAGAGTTAACATCTACAACTCTATTTCTATAAAGTGTTATTGTTTCAAACATATCTTTGATAACATACTGTAACGAATCTGGAGTAACTGCTTTAATATCTGCTACAAACTCGGTTGATACTGGATAAGGAGCTCCTTTAAATTGATATTTCTCAGCAAACCGTTTCACTACATTATTAAATTTCTTTTCTCCTAAATAATCACTCATTGCATATAATACTAGTGACCCTTTTTGATAATGGATATATTGTTGATTTTCATTATACATTAAAGGATTTTCTTTTATCTGTTCAACAGTTCTTCCCAAAAGATAGCCATCCATGGCATCTTTAAGAAACTTACGCATTTGTGATTTACCATTCGTTTTTTCTAACACTTTAAGTGAGCTATATTCCGATAAACTTTCTGAAAGTAGAGTAGCTCCTTTAGCATTAGCACCTATAACTTGATGTGCCCACCATTGATGTGCTAGTTCGTGTGCAGTAACACTAAACGGGTAATCTACTGCATCTTCATTCTTATCATCTACATCAGCAATAAATCCTATAGCTTCACTAAATGGGATGGTATTAGGGAATGCTTGCGCAAATCCCCCTCCGGTTCTAGGAAACTCTATAATGCGAGCTTGTCTATGCTGATAAGGCGTATAATTATCATTAAAATAATTCAATCCATCTTTTAAACCATTCATCATACGATCTATATTATAGTGATGATCTGGGTGATAATAGATTTCTAATTTCACTCCATCGTGCTCATCTCGTTTCACTTCATAACGTCCGCTTAAAAATGCATAAAAATTTAAGATTTTAGAATCCATTTTATAATGGAAATACTTTCGTCCATCTTCCTCCCATTCCTTAATAAGATATCCTGGAGCTATAGCTATTTGATCGTTTGATGTACTTACCGTTGCTTCAAAATCTATCCAATCGCTGTTTCCACCTATATAATTATTATCTCTAGCGCCAGGAGCATCTGGAGCAGGCAACCTATCTTTAAGTGGCAAGTCGTATTTCTTACGTACTTGTGGATTGCGTAATTCTCCTTGCTCATTATATCCTATAGAAGGAAATATACCGCTATTTATAAAAGTACCATTACCTACTACTGGGGAGTTGTTATTATCAAAAAATGTATTAGGTTTATTATGAGTAGTAAATGTCATCATAAGTGTATCCCCAGGTTGTAATGGTTTATCAAATCGATACATTCGATAATCATAATTTTCTTGATCATAAACAATCTCAGTAGCGCGATCTAACTCAATAGTATTTGGTTGACTTGGGTAGTTAACATGTAATGTATCTATAATAACATCTGTTTGATTGACTAATGTATATGTTCCTCCCGCTTTGTAGTCCCTTGATTTTGGAAAAATATCCATAAATGTATTAACAGCAACTAATCTAGGTTGTGGTACTTTATAGAATTTTCCAAGTTCTTTTTCGTAATTAACTCTACGCTCTTCTCTTTCTTTACCTGTTGTACGTTCGTTATCAATATTATTAACTTTCCAGATATAACCTCCAATTGCAAAAAAGCCTATCAAACATAGTGTAATCACACTAATTAATGGTTTAGTAAATCTTGCTTTAGCAAAAGCAAAGCGCTCTCTTATATTTGATCCCATGCCTCGACGATAGAACATAATCGCTAAAACAAATAATGCAACACCTAATAAGGTCCAATAGAGACGATATGTAAAATATCGTGGTAATCCACTTCCATAACCATTCATATCGCTAGGGCTTGGTGATCCAGCGCCTTGATTAAAGATAAATTGACTTTGCTCTACACCTATTACATCTAATAATGGTATCAGACCTGAAGCCGTTAAGCCCATGATTGATAATACAATCAAACCCAGCCATTTATTCTTGATTAATGTATGAATTAATAACGACATCAATATCCACGGGATAAAATTCCAAATATTAATAATATATAGATCGAACACGTATAATGGCAATTCAAATTCAAAAAAACCATTATAAGTTTGTATAATAACACCACTTAAAATAACTATAAGTAGTAAGATTGCTATCATTACTACTATGGCTATAAACTTAGAAAATAATAAAGTCCAATTTTTAGTAGGAGTAGTATCTACCAATTGATTAATATGAGCAGTTTTTGCCCTATTCATAATTAACCCTGTATAAAGATATATTAGTAAATAGGTAAATGCACTAAAAATCCCTCCTGCAAATTGAAGCATTACCCAAGTTTTAGGTAAAACATCTGTACCATATATTTGCCCTGTAAGAAACATAGTAGGCAATGTAAGTGCAAAAGCTACAGATGCAATAATTATAAATGGCCAGCCTTTTACAATAAAAGCAATGTCCGATTTTGCGACTATCCAAGCAGTCTTTAATTGGCCTAAAAAAGATAAATTTTGAGTAACTTTTGGCAATACGATTTTCTCTATGGTTCCAAAATTCTTTTTTACAACACGCTGTGCTTTAGCTTTAACAAGTGATAAGGTAGATGGGTTTTGAGAAAAACTAAATTTAAATAATACACTTATAAACACTACTAATGAAATACTTAACCATATTAATCGGTTATATAACAACGTACCTATTACAGGGATAAGCTGTGTACTTTGCTCTTCTGGCGTCCAGTATTTAATTTGACTATATGTTGCACTATCTCCAGTAGGCTCTAGTAATTCAATCCAAAATGTATTCTCCATATTAGGCAAGCTAGATTGTGCAGCAAACTGTAGAATGACCATTACTAAAACAAACATAAAGCCAACATTTACATTACGTAAAAAAGCAGTGATTGCAAATATTATTGCTCCATAAAAAAATACATTTGGTATAATGTAAAGTAAAAATGGTTGTAGATAATTCATTATTTTAAAAGGTCCTATTAAATCTGGATTTGCTCCTGGCAAATAAAACCCTAATGTAATCCCTACAATACTAGCTATAATGACTAATAGTGTCATCACCATCCCTGCACTAAACTTAGCTAATAAATAATTTATTTTAGTTAACGGATAAGAATATAATACATTATGCATGTTGTTTTTAAAATCACGCTGTATTGTTCCTCCTATAATAGATGGAATAAGCAGATAGGTTAATATTGCAAAAAAGCCTAATAGTCCATAAATACCTACTGCTCCATTTAATTTTATAGAACTTGTAACCGTTACATTATTACTATCAAAAACACCAACAGCTAATGCTGATAATAATAATGATAATAAGAATAATATTCCTGCGTATATATATAAAAGCGGTTTCTTAAACCACGTTTTTATTTCGTGTCTAAATATTATTGAAAACATAATTAAGCAATTTCTGATTGAGCAATAAACTTGTCATTACTTAAAGTAGTAAAATAAACATCTTCTAACGTAGGTTTTACTTTTTCAAATGCTGCTCCAGGAGAAGTTTCTCCATAAACACGCACATTAAGCATATTTTCTTCATTATAGTTAGAGGAAATCACATTGTAATCCTTTTGCATTTGCTCAATTTCTTCTCGTTCAATAGTTGTCATCCAAATCTTGTCTGATAATGCAGCCGTCATTTGTTTAGGTGTAGCTTGAGCCAGTATTCTACCACCGTTTAATATTGCCATATCTGTACATAGTTCTTTTACATCATCAACTATATGTGTAGAGAAAATCACAATATGGTTTGTTCCTATTTCTCTCAATACATTTAAAAATCGATGACGTTCTGCTGGATCTAAACCAGCCGTAGGCTCATCTACTATAATTAATTTAGGATTGTTCAATAATAATTGAGCAATTCCAAAACGTTGTTTCATTCCCCCAGAATATCCTGCTACATTTTTATTACGTACATTACTTAAATTAGTAACTTCAAGTGCTTTATCTACTATTACATTTCGTTCTTTCTTATCAGTAATCCCTTTAAGGCTAGCAAAATAATGAAGTAAATCGTTTGCACTCATTTTTGGATATACTCCAAACTCTTGAGGCAAATATCCAAGTGTTTTTCTAAACTCTATTTTGTTATTTAAGATATCTAATCCATTAAAATCTATACTTCCACTATCTGGTGACTGCAACGTTGCTATGGTTCGCATTAATGACGATTTCCCAGCTCCATTAGGTCCTAAAAGACCAAACATCCCTGCTTCTATTTCTAGATTTAAATTATCAATAGCTTTTACACCATTTTTATATGTTTTTGTTAAATTTTCGATGGTTAATTTCATAGTACCGTATTTATAATTTGATTGTTAGTGTAACGATCTTATTTTTTGTTACACTATTTATAAAGAAAAGCAAGTATACAAAAAAGTCTACGAAATAAATTTCGTAGACTTTTAAAATCAAACATTATCTAATGTTATGATTAGTTAATATATTCTCCTTTTTTAAGCTAACCTTAATTAACCCTGATGACTAGTTTTAAATATTACTTTTTTATGCATTCATAAAGTTAAAAACTAAATTCAGTTAATTGCAAAAAAAAGGTAGCTTCAAAGAAATCTATTAATTAAATGAAGCGCCTTCATCTAAGTCACCTGTGGTGCAATGAGTATTCCAACCATCTAAACTCCAAATATCACCCCAAGCGCCAACAAAACTCTCAGTAAATTCACCAGAAAGATAAACTGTTTGATGACCTGTTTTTGTCCTTGTACAAGTCCAATTACTTCCTGCAGCTATTTTTTTTAACTCTTCTCTTTTTAGTACTGTTCCTAAATTTAAAACGTTTTTTAGCATAATTAATATTGATTAAATTAAAATTCCCATAAACATTTATAGACATCTATAGTTTATGTCTTTTCCTACGAATTTATATAAAATATAAGAATACTAATGTTAAATATTTGTTAACAAGAAAATTTTTAATCTTTTTAAAAAATAAAAAACGCTTAAAAATTACTTTTTAGAATACCTAAGGTTATTTCAATTCTTAATTTAATTAATATCTTCTCCTTTTTTAAGTTTCTCTATTTCATTATTCAAACGTGTTTTAAATCGAGTCGGTGTAGCTTCAGCATTAAATGCTATATTCATAGATTTAAGTGCTTTCTTAAAATCTCCTTTAGCTGAGTATGCTCTGGCTAATGCATAATTAGATATCCAATCTTTTTTGTTCTTATTTAAATTATTCTTTGCAATTGTAAGTGCTACATCTTTTTCGTTTGCAGTAATTAACTGCCTAACCAATGCAAACACTTCATTATTAGCTCCATGAGTTGCTGCTTTTTCAAAGCTTTTAATAGCATCAGCTTTATTACCTCTTTGCATTAAGATTTGTGCTTTTAATGATAGGTTAGCAAAGTTTTCTTTGCTAAAAAAATTCCCCTCAATAGAAGCATTTGTCCATTCTAATGCTTTTTCCATATTACCTGCACGGAAAGCGTATCCAGCTGCTTGATCCCAAGTAGTTTGCTGAAACCCTTTAGGGTTTCTTAAATCATTTTCAATACCAGCCATAACAATATCTGTTACTGCTACATCAATTTTAAATGGAATTTCTTTTTTATCCCAATGTAAAGTTGCCGTAGCGCTTGTTGGAGTGACAGTATTAAATTCGTATGTTAATAATTCTCTACTTTGTTCAACATCTTTAGATTGCACTTCTACACGTAATACATCTTCAGCTTCATCATAATAAAAACTTCCCCAAGAAGTTGTATTAGACGATAAAACAATAGTTACACTACCATCTTCTTTAGGCGCCATAAACAACGCGTATTTTCCAGCTTTAACATCTTTGCCTTCTAATTTTACATCATGAGTAAATTCAATCGTAGTATTATAATCTGCTCCTGCTCTCCATGGTGCCGATTTAGATGTTCCAAACCCTAAATCATTAAATCCATACTGTACTAATCCTCCCCAAATAGCTCTACCTCTTTTAGTTGGTCTATTATAATGGATCGTTATATCTGTAATCCCTACACGTTGTGTTACTTCTGCTTCTTGACTTGTTGCAGGAACTGTAATTTGTGCTGTAGTTTGTTCTGTAAATAATAAAGCAACTCCAACTGCTACTGTTAAGATTGCTTTGTTAGTAAAAATTTTCATGTGATACAATTTTAAATGTTTAGTTATCAGCATACTTGCATTAAGTATGCTTAATTATCTTAAGTATAGCAAGATAATCACAAGGAAAGCTATTTTGTGTTATAATATCGTTAAATTAAATGTATTGCAGAATACTTATTCATCAATAAGTTCTGAAACAAATGTTTCAAATTCTTTTTTAAAAGTAATGTATTTATCTCCCGTTGCAGGCCCATCAAACCCTGTATGTATTTTACGAACATTTCCTTTTTTATCTACAAAAACAGTAGTTGGATATGACAATATATGATTTAGCATTGGTAATTTTTCTTGAGCTAATGTTTTGTCGTCTGTTCCAAATTGTGCCAGTACTATTGGATAGTTAATTCCAATTTTATCTCTTAATCGTTTTATACTTCTAAAAGCACTCTCTTTTGTTTTGGCATACTCAAATGCCAAGGCTATAAATTCTACATCTTCATCTTTATGATTATTATAAAATTGTGTGTAATATCTGCTCTCATCCAAACAGTTAGGACACCACGATCCCATAATTTGTATTACAACCACCTTATTTTTAAAACGTTCATCTTCCAAAGAAATGTTATTTCCATTAGCATCAGGAAAAGAAAATGCTAGTTTATCATAACCTTCTTTTAAATATGTTAAATGATCTCCATTTGGTAAATCATAATCGTTATTACGCTTTGCAACAAAAGGTTCTTTCCAATGGTTCCCAGAATAAAATACACCTTGTAGTGTACTATCAGTTATCTTTGCTGTAAATAAAAACGCATGCGCTCCATCAAAAGTAGAAAGTCGTAATTCATCACCATCTACAACTCCTTCAAGGTAACGATAATCCCCAGTTTGAGTTCTAAATGTACCTGTAACTTTATTTTCT
Source organism: Flavobacteriaceae bacterium (assembly GCA_003443635.1). Classification (NCBI taxonomy): domain Bacteria; kingdom Pseudomonadati; phylum Bacteroidota; class Flavobacteriia; order Flavobacteriales; family Flavobacteriaceae; species Flavobacteriaceae bacterium. The sequence continues at coordinate 2,554,862 of CP031964.1, forward strand.
TCTTGCTTAAAAATACCTTTAGCAATATATTCATCACCTTCTATACCTTCACTAAATATCGTTTCCCATATACCACTAACATCTACTAACGGCTTAGATGTAATATTAAAACGAGCGCTATTATTATATTCAGCTTTAAAGCTTGTAATTTTATCCTCATTTTCTTTTATAAATTGTCCTTTTAAATTATTTCCTTCAAACTTAGCTACAATGAATCCTTCAAATACAGGGGTTTGAATTTTTACTGAATCTTTAAAATATTCTATTTCATCTACTTCAATAACTTCTTCAGCATTAAAAATCTTTAATTTGTTTTTTGAAACTACTTCAAAAATAAAAGGCAGTTCTTCATTATCTTGAACTTCAATAACTGCCCTATATTTTCCTGGCAACAATTCTAGTTTTTGTTTCTTAGCACAAGAAAAGCTAGTTGTAAAAAGTATTAATATTATTAACTTTTTCTTCATCATTTTATTTAAAAATAAGATCTTCAAATTACCATAAAATAGTTCTATAAAAAAAACTTTTTACACTATCGTTAACAGGCAAGTATTATTATCTTTGCCCCATTGAAGTAAATAGATTTTAGAGAATGAAGATTTCATATAATTGGCTAAAGCAATTTATTAATATTGATTGGAGTGTTGAAAAAGCTAGTGAACTCCTTACTGATTTAGGACTAGAAGTTGAAGGAGTTGAAAAGTATCAATCTGTAAAAGGCGGCTTAGAAGGTGTTGTCGTTGGAGAAGTATTAACTTGTATTCAGCATCCAAATGCTGATCGTTTAAAATTAACTACAATAAACATTGGAACTGAAGCTCCTCTACAAATTGTTTGTGGTGCACCAAATGTAAATGCTGGTCAAAAAGTTCCGGTGGCAACTATCGGCACAGTATTATATGATGCTAATGGAGAATCTTGGACTATTAAAAAAGGTAAGATTCGAGGAGAAGAAAGTCAAGGTATGATATGCGCCGAAGATGAATTAAGTTTAGGCGAAGATCACGATGGGATTATGGTATTAGATAAGTCTATAAAAGTAGGAACTAATGCTTCTGAAATCTTTGATATTGAAAATGATTATGTATTTGAAATAGGATTAACTCCTAATCGAGCTGATGCTATGAGTCATCTAGGAACAGCGAGAGATCTAAAAGCCGGATTACTACAATACGATGTAAATAAAGAATTAATTACACCTTCTGTAAGTTCTTTTCATGTTGAAAATAGAACATTAAAGATAGATATTGATGTACATCAAAAAGAATTAGCACCTAGATATTGTGGGGTTACTATTTCTGGAATAAAGGTAGCTACTTCGCCTGATTGGTTACAACATCGTTTAAAGGCCATTGGTTTAAACCCTATTAATAATATTGTAGACATTACAAATTATGTGCTTCATGAATTAGGACAACCTCTGCATGCTTTTGATGCCAACCAAATTAAAGGAAATAAGATTGAAGTAAAGACAGTAACGGCTGGCACAAAATTTATTACACTGGATGGAATTGAACGTGAGTTGCATGAAGAGGATTTAATGATTTGTGATGCTGAAAAACCAATGTGTATTGCTGGAGTTTTTGGAGGGATAGATTCTGGAGTTACAGAAAAAACAACTAGTATATTTTTAGAAAGTGCGTATTTTAATCCGATAAGTGTTCGTAAAACTGCGAAACGCCATGGGTTAAATACTGATGCTTCATTTAGGTTTGAACGCGGTATAGATCCTAATATAACTGAATATGCTTTAAAGCGTGCTGCTTTATTAATACAAGAAATTGCAGGTGGGGAAATCACTAGTGATTTGATGGATTTATACCCTAAGAAGGTTGAAGATTTTCAAGTGCGTTTAAGTTTTGAAAACGCAGAAAAGTTAATCGGTCAAGAAATTCCTAGAGAAATCATTAAACGTATTTTAACATCTCTAGATATTAAAGTTAACAATGTTACCGAGACTGGTCTTGGACTTACCGTACCTGCTTATCGTAATGATGTACAGCGTGAAGCAGATGTTATTGAAGAGATTTTAAGGGTTTATGGTTATAACAATATAAATACTACTGAAAAATTAAATGCATCTATTTCAAATTCGTCACGATTTGAAGATTACAAAGTGCAAAACGTAGTTGCAAATCAATTGGTATCATTAGGTTTTTATGAGATTATGGCGAATTCTTTAACATCGCCTGAATATATAAAATTAAGTGAGCAACTTAAAGAAGAGCATAATGTAATGATGCTAAATCCGTTAAGTAACGATTTATCTGTATTACGGCAATCTATGCTATTTTCTGGATTAGAAACTATATCCCATAATATAAATAGGAAGCAAAACGATTTAAGGTTGTTTGAATTTGGTAAAACATATCACAATTACGAAAATCGTGAAGAATTTAAGCATCTCACATTGTTTTTAACAGGTAATAAATCAACTGAACGATGGAATACCTTACAATCTCCAAGTGATTTTTTCTATTTAAAAGGAAACATTACTGCTATTTTTGAGCGCTTAGGGATTTCTAGATTAAAAGAAACGCCTGTTAAAAATGATATTTTTAGCGAAGGTTTAAGTTTAAATTTAGGTAAAACTAAGCTTGTAGATTTTGGAGTTATAAAAAAACCTATTTTAAAATCTTTTGATATTTCGCAAGATGTTTTATATGCAGATTTTAATTGGGATAATATTTTAGAGATTGCAAAACGCAATACAATTAAGTTTAGAGATATCCCAAAATATCCAGAAGTTCGTCGCGATTTTGCTTTGCTACTTGATGAAAATGTAACTTTTGAATCCATCTATACTATTGCAAAGCAATCTGAAAAACAGTTACTTAAAAATGTAAATCTATTTGATGTTTATCAAGGTAAAAACTTACCAAAAGGGAAAAAAAGTTATGCAGTAAGTTTTACATTACAAGATGAGCATAAAACACTTACTGATAAACAAATTGATAAAATTATGAATAAACTCCAAAATAATTTTGAAAAACAATTAGGAGCTGAATTAAGGTAATTATGACATATAAGAAAGTACTATTTACAATTTTCATCATTTTCTTTATTAGCAAGCTGAATTCACAAAATATTTTAGGAGGTGAAAAACCTGCAGATACAGCTTCTGTTGGAAAGTTAGCTCTATATGACTTGAAACAAGGCATAAAAAGTGTTGGCCATTCATTCTCGAGACCTTTTCACTGGAAAAAGAAAGATTTCACAACATTAGGTACTGTTATTGTAGGTGCTTTGGCTTTATCAACAATTGATGATGAAACAAGTGAACTTTTTGTGCGAAATGAACCTAATGTACCTAATTTTTTACAAGAAGCTGGTACTCGATTCGGTAGCCCTCAAGTTTATTTTATTACCAATGCTACTTTATATGGAGTTGGTTTATTTACAAAGAATGAAAAGCTCAGAAAAACAAGTGTTTTAATTATATCATCATCTTTTACCACTGGATTAATACAAAGTTTTACAAAAACTGCGATTGGAAGGGCTAGGCCTGGAAACGAAGCTGATGGTCTTAATAGCAGAGATTTTAGATTTTGGGATAACAGAGCAAAGTTTCACTCTTTCCCTTCTGGACATACTGTGCTATCAATAACTATGGCACATTCAATTGCAAAACAGTTTAATAATACTTGGACAAAGGTTGGTATTTATACATTGGGCGCTGTTGCTCCAGTTTCTAGGTTGTTTGCCGGAGCACATTGGTTAACAGATATTGGTGTAAGTGCAGTTTTAAGTATTGCTGTTGTAGATAGTATTGATAAATTTTTGTTTAAAACAAAAGCTTATGATTATCCTCAAAAAGAAAAATATATTTCTTGGAACTTTGCTTTTACTGGTAATCAAATGGGAGTTATTGGGAGGTTTTAATTGTATCAGATATTTTCTTTCTAATTTTATCGATCATCATCATTGCTTTATCAATAGTTTCTAATTTGGTTCTAAATGATAGAATTGCTATTCGAATTACAAATTTGCCATTAATTTTTGTAGAGCTCAAAAACACTTTTCCATTATTATGAACTTCTTGCATAAGACGTTCATTAAATTCATTTTCATTATCATCATTAGTTGGGTACCAAAAATAACTCACTGAAAGATCAGGTTTTGGACCGACTTTAAACCCACAATTCATTAGTTGTTCTCTAAAATAAGTAGTCAATAATAATTTTTCTTCCAAACATGCTATAAAGGGTTCTATTCCATGCAATTGCAATGGAATCCATAATCTTAATCCTCTAAAATGTTTTGTTAATTCTGGCGAAACATCAGCTGGATTAACAGGCATGTTTTCATTTATAGCATCTTGCATATAATTTGCTGTATACTGATTAGATTGATATACTGCTTGCCTATCTTTTATTAAAACTGTTCCAATACCATAAGGTAAAAATAAGCTCTTATGCGGATCAACTACTAAAGAATCTGCAAGTTCAATACCCTTAAAAAGAGATTTACGTTGTTCTGTTAAAATAAAAAACCCACCATAAGCTCCATCTATATGATACCAAATATTATGTTTTTCTGCTATTAACCCTATTTCATTAAGAGGATCAATAGCTCCAGTATCTGTAGTACCAGCTGAAGCTATTATCATAAACGGATTAAGTCCATTAGCTATGTCTATTTCAATTTTTGAAGTAATATCTTCAGGTATTATCTTAAAATTATCATCTAACTCTAAATATCTGATAACAATATCGCTAAGCCCTATAATTTGTAATGCTTTAAAAATGCAATGATGTAATTGTTCACTTACATAAATCACACTGCTTTCAATCAAGTTTCCTTTTATGTTTTTTTTATCACGAGCAGCTGTTAATGCAATTAAATTAGCTATTGATCCACCAGAAGTTAAATTCCCTATTGCATTTTTTGGAAAACCAAAAATAGTTTTCATCCAATCTATTAATTCATTTTCAATTTCTACCCCTCCAGGAGAGGCATAATGTATTCCAGCATATTCGTTAGTTATAGCTGCTAAATAATCTGCAATTGATGAAGTATAAATTCCTCCACCAGGAATATACCCTAGATGTGCGCCAGATGCAGGTTTAATACCTTTTGAAGCTACTTCTCTATCGTAAAGTTCAATAATATCTCGTAATGATTTTTTTTTAGGATTGAGTTTGAAAATATTTGGAGTTACCTTTTCATCAGAAAAAGCATTGACTCCATTCAGGTTGTTAACAAAATTATTTGCATAATCACTAGCTTCTTTTATATATTCTTTTCGTCTTAATTCAGAAGGTTCTAAAGCTTCAGATATACTTTGCAATTCTAGAATTCGCTCTTTTATATTTTGCACTCTTAACCTATTTAATATTTGCTGTCTAAATTTAAGTTTTTTTGTGAATATAGTATGTAATTAGTGTTTTTAAAATTAGACAAATTCAATAGAATTCCTTATCTTTAAAAGGAACTCTTAATTTTTTTGAATATGGAATCTAATTATATTAAAATATATACTGGAAGTTTTATTATCGCACAATTAATTATAACACGCCTTCAAGAAATTGGAATTTCTCCTGTAGTAAAAGATGAATCTGAATCTGGTCGTCTTGCAGGATTTGGTGCTGCTGTTCCTGGTAATCAAGAATTATATGTTCGTAATGAAGAATTAGATAAAGCTACACCAATAGTTAATAATGCTATCTCAGAAATGTCTGTATAAAAAACATCACTTAAAAAGTGATGTTGAGTAATTTATAAGTTAGTATTTATATTAAACTGTATACATTTTTTCTCTTAATTCTTTTACTTTAGGGTTTTGCATATACTCATCAAAAGTCATATAGCGATCAATTACTCCATTAGGTGTTAATTCCACTACTCTATTTGCAACAGTTTGTGCAAACTCGTGATCATGTGTTGTAAATAATATTGTTCCTTTAAAATTTGTAAGTGAGTTATTAAATGCTGTAATACTCTCTAAATCTAAATGATTTGTTGGCTCGTCTAATTGCAATACATTAGCTCTAGTCATCATCATACGAGACAACATGCAACGTACTTTTTCACCTCCAGACAAGACACTTGATTTTTTAAAAGCTTCCTCTCCACTAAAAATCATCTTTCCTAAGAAGCCTCTGATATGAACTTCTTCTCTTTCTTCTTCTGTTGTCGCCCATTGACGTAACCAATCAATCAAAGTTAGATCGTTATTAAAATATTCGCTATTATCTAGCGGTAAATATGATTGTGTGGTAGTAATTCCCCAATTATATTTTCCTGAATCTGCTTCTTGCTTGCCATTTAAAATTTGATAAAATGCTGTTGTAGCTCTTGAATCTCTAGAAAAAACAACAACCTTGTCCCCTTTAGCTAAATTTAAATCAATCTCTTTAAATAATAATTCTCCATCTGTTGAAGCGCTAAGCTTCTCAATATTTAATATTTGATCTCCAGCTTCTCTATCTCGTTCAAAAATAATTGCAGGGTATCGTCTACTCGAAGGCTTAATTTCTGAAACGTTAAGTTTATCAATCATTTTTTTTCTACTAGTAGCTTGCTTAGATTTTGCAACATTAGCAGAAAAACGTCTGATAAATTCTTCTAGTTCTTTTTTCTTGTCTTCAGCTTTTTTATTTTGTTGTGCACGTTGTTTCGCAGCTAATTGAGAAGATTCATACCAAAACGTATAGTTTCCTGAAAAATGATTAATTTTCCCAAAATCAATATCAGAAATATGTGTACAAACAGCATCTAAAAAGTGACGGTCGTGAGATACTACTATGACACAGTTATCATAATTTGCCAAAAAATTTTCTAGCCAAGCAATAGTTTCATAATCTAAATCATTGGTTGGCTCATCCATTATTAATAAATCTGGATTTCCAAATAGTGCTTGAGCTAATAATACTCTTACTTTTTGTTTTCCATCAATATCTTTCATTAAAGTATAGTGTAAATCTTCTTTAATCCCAAGATTTGATAACATTGCTGCAGCATCACTATCAGCATTCCATCCATTCATTTCTTCAAATTCTACCTGAAGCTCTCCTATTTTATCTGCATTCTCATCAGAATAATCAGCATAAAGCGCATCAATTTCAGATTTCACTTTAAATAAAGGTTTATTACCCATAATTACAGTTTCCAAAACTGTATGTTCATCATATAAATTATGATTCTGCTCTAAAACAGACATACGTCTTCCTGGTTCCAAGTGTACATGGCCAGAAGTAGGGTCTTGTTTTCCAGCTATTATTTTTAAAAATGTAGATTTTCCAGCACCATTAGCGCCAATAATTCCATAACAATTTCCATTGTTAAACGTTGTGTTTACTTCATCAAAAAGAACACGTTTTCCAAATTGCACTGATAAGTTAGAAACTGATAACATTTTTTAGTTTTTTAAATTTACTCAGATGATTTTACTCTATATAAATACGTTTTCGTGAACTTGCAAATCCATATATTTACTCCTTGACATAAACATTTTTGCAAGTTTGCCGCAAAAGTAGAAAAATGAAACCATACAACAAATAAAACCTACTGTTAATAATATTTAACAGCGCCTTAACAACACCTTTCACATCCAAAACATATTTTTGTCAATATAGGGTATTGCATAATATTTCTATCACAGCTTAATATTGTATGAGACAAACATTACTATTATTATTTATATTTTCATTACATTTTTCTTGTGACTCCAATGGTAAAACTTCTGGTGAAGCTTTTATTGGCGGGGAAATTGTAAATCCAAATAATGATTACCTCATTCTATATGATATTAATAAAGCAGTAGATACTTTATATTTAGATGAGAACAATCGTTTTTCTTATAATGTAAGTGATTTAAAATCTGGGTTACATTATTTTGCACATGGTGGTGAATCTCAAATAGTTTTATTAGAACCTCAAGATAGTGTATTGATTAGGCTTAACACGTTAGAATTTGACGAATCTCTAGTATTTTCTGGAAAGGGATCAAAAAAAAACAATTACCTTATTAGTTTGTTTATGACTCAAGAATCTGAGTTTAGGGATGTTTTTCAATACTCTAAACTGAATCCTAAAGTATTTCAATCAAAATTAGATTCTATTCGAAGTAAAAAATACACTAAACTTAATGCTTTTAATGAAAAGTATGATCCTAGTGATTTATTTAAAAAAATAACTAAAGCAAATATTGATTACAATTACTATAGAAATAAAGAATTATATTGTTCTTGGCATTTTGGGAATAATAAAATTATAGACCACAGTTTGCTTCCTAGCGATTTTTTTGATTTTAGAAAAGATGTAAATTATAATAACGAAGATTTAGAAGCTTTTTATCCTTATAGAAACTTCCTATTTCCTCATTTTAACAATTTAGCTAAAGACCGGTATTTTAAAAACAATAAAGGAGAGACAATTTTAAATAGAAGGAATATTGAGTATAATTTAATCAAATTACAATTAATGGATAGCTTAATTCAAAGTAAATCTATGAGAAACAGATTAATGAGAGATGTTACTCGTTCATTTTTATCGAATAGCTATTCTATTGAAGATTCTGAAGCAATGTACAATTCTTTTGTAGCAAAAAATACTAATGAGCGCTACGCCGATCAAATCAATGATCTTTATAACACACAAAAACGCTTACAACCTGGACGTCAACTTCCAGAAGTTGAAATTATAAATAGTAATAATGAGATGCTAACTATTAGTTCTGTTGCAAAAGAAAAGCCTACTGTTATTTATTTTTGGGAAAATGCAAACGCGAATCAATTTATAAATAGTCACGAAAAAGCAAATAGGTTTCGCAAAGAATATCCTAATGTGAATTTTATAGCTATTAACATCAGTCAAACTTCTAATTACAGTTGGAAACGAATATTAGCTCAGCATGATTATGAGTTAACCAATGAGTACAAGTTTAGAAATCCAAGAACGGCTAGACATATTTTAGCAGTAAATAGTGTTTCTAAAGTAATAGTTATAGATACAGATAATACAATCATTACTTCTAATACAAGTTTATTTCGTCAAGATATTTTAAATATTCTTAAAAAAATTAATTAGAAATTATTTTTATATAAATACAAAAAACTCTTCAATAAATTGAGGAGTTTTTTGCTATATATTAATAGGTTTTACTAATTCCCTTTTTTGTAATCTGCTAAAAACTTAGCTAAACCAATATCTGTAAGTGGGTGACGTAATAATCCTTCGATAGAACTCAAAGGTCCAGTCATTACGTCAGCACCAAGTTTAGCACAATCTATTACATGCATTGTATGACGAACTGAGGCAGCAAGAATCTGAGTTTCAAAACCATAATTATCATAAATCTGACGAATTTCTGCAATTAAATTTAATCCGTCTGTGGATATGTCATCCAAACGCCCAATAAAAGGAGATACATAAGTAGCACCAGCTTTAGCTGCTAGCAAAGCTTGCCCTGCAGAAAACACTAATGTTACGTTTGTTTTAATTCCTTTATCTTTAAAATATTTTGCAGCCTTTACACCATCTTTTATCATTGGTAATTTTACTACAATTTGAGGGTTTAATGCTGCTAATTCTTCTCCTTCTTTTACCATTCCTTCAAAGTCTGTTGAAATAACTTCGGCAGATACATCACCTTCAACAATATCACAGATAGCTTTATAATGATTTATAATGTTATCTTTTCCAGTAATCCCTTCTTTGGCCATTAATGATGGATTTGTAGTAACCCCATCAAGAACTCCAAGACCTTCTGCTTCTTTAATTTGCTCTAAGTTAGCTGTATCAATAAAAAATTTCATAAAATGTAGTTTAGTTGTATTGCGAAATTACAATATTGGATCATTTACTAAATAAAAACATATTAAATAATATTAACAGCTATAACTTATAATGTTTTAAAAGCATTTTCTCATATACTTTACTCGGTAAGATACGTTTTAATACAACTGAGAATTTCTGTAAAAACACTCCCACTTTATAATGGATCTTAGGATTTTTTGTATTTATAATTTTGTACACAACTTCTGCCATTAAATTTGGATTGCTACCACTATTAACATGGTTATCCATAAGCTTTAAAGTATTTCCATAAGGTATTTTATATGGTGAATCATCTTTTAAGGGTTCGTGATAACGACCAGCAGCAATATTAGTAGCAAAATCTCCTGGTGCAACATTAGTCATCTCAATATTAAAATTTTTAATCTCCATTCTAAATGCTTCAGTTATTAATTCTAAAGCACCCTTACTAGCACTATACACACCACGATATGGTAAACCCATATAACCTGCAATTGAAGTAATGTTTATAATTAAACCTGAATTCTGTTTACGCATTTGAGGCAAAACTGCTTTTATGACGTTAATTGGTCCAAAAAGATTTGTTTCAAAATTGCGTTTAATCTCAACTTCTGGAATTTCTTCAATAGGTCCTGTGATCCCAGCTCCTGCATTATTAATAACAATATCTAATCGCTCTTCAAATTTGATAACTTCTCTAACACAATTCTGTATACTTTCATTATTGCAAACATCTAAAGCAATAATTTTAAATTTACTATCAGGATAATTTTGAGGGTTTCTACTTGTTCCATAAACAGTTAATCCTTTTTTTATTAAATGCTCTCCTATAGATTTACCAATTCCGGAAGATCCTCCAGTTATTAAAACTACTTTAGACATAAATTACATTATGGTGTTATTACGATTTAAAAATACAATAAAATAAGTGAAGTTTTCATACACTTTTTCATCTTGGTTTTAGAGAATTTAGGGTACAAAAAAAGGCAAGCTACCTACATCACACCGCTACAACCGTCTACCTTTGCTGCGTTCCCGCCCTGGAGGATTAAACAGGAGCTGGTTGTGTAGGACTTGCCGGCTGCAAAGATACAATCTTTTAATAGTTTCACAATGATTTTTTTAAGTGAATTTAAATAAATAACTTGCTCAAAAAATTAATAAAACTTATGCGATTTTTTAAATTTCTAACAGTCATATTATTAACCTCAATATTCTTTTCTTGTGGAAGTAATTCTGCCAATAAAGTATTAAGTGATTTTTCGATCACAACAAACACTAAAGGAAATACACATACAATTAGTGCAGGCGAAACACTTACTATTTCTATAAATAATCCAAAAAACCATACTATAGAATCGATTGAATATACACTTAATGGAAAGAAAATTGAAAATAAGCTACCACTTAATAATATCAAATTAGGGAGGCAAATTATTGAAGCGACTGTTCATTATAATGGTCAAACACAAACAGCAAAGCAAACTGTAACTATATTAAGTAATATCACTCCTAAAATTTATAGTTTCAAAATTATAAATGAATATCCTCATGATATTACTTCCTTTACACAAGGCTTAGAGTTTTATAATGGTGATTTATATGAAGGAACTGGGCAACCTAAGGAATCTAAGCTTAGAAAAATAAATTATAAAACAGGTGAAGTTTTAAAAAACATTGATTTAGCAGATGAGTATTTTGGAGAAGGAATAACTGTTTTAAATAATAATATTTATCAATTAACTTGGAAACACAATATTGGTTTTATCTATGATGTTACTACATTCAAAAAGAAAAGTAGTTTTAAGTATAATCAAAGTAAAGAAGGCTGGGGGTTATGTAATGATGGTGATGTAATTTATAAAAGCGATGGTACTGAAAAAATTTGGATACTAGACCCAGAAACTTTAGTCGAAAAAGAATATATTGAAGCTTATACTAATAATGGTAGAGTAAATGAGCTCAACGAATTAGAATGGGTAAACGGTAAAATTTACGCGAACAGATGGCAGTTAGATGGGGTTGCAATTATTAACCCCATAAATGGTGCTGTAGAAGGTGTTATTGATTTTTCTTCGCTTAAAGAAAAAGTTACTCAACATGAAAATCTAGATGTCTTAAACGGTATTGCATACAATTCAGACACAAACACTCTTTTTGTAACAGGGAAATATTGGGATAAAATTTTTGAGGTTGAAGTTATAAAAAACTGAGTTTTATAACTTATTACATGAGAGCATACGAAATTCTTAAAATTGTTACTAAAGATGATTTAGATAATCTCAATCACGTTAACAATGTACGCTATGTACAATGGGTGCAAGATATTGCGGAACAGCATTGGTTTCATAATGCATTTAAAGAAATTAACATGCATTACTTTTGGGTAATGACTAGTCATTTTATTGAATATAAGGCATCTGCTATTTTAAACGATGAAATTAGATTAAAAACTTATGTCATCAAATCTGAAGGTGTTATATCTACTAGAATTGTAGAAATGTACAATAATGCAACAAATAGATTATTGGTAAAATCTGAAACCAAATGGTGTTTTATAGATATACAAACCAAACGTCCTACAAGAATACCTAAGGAAATTATAACATTATTTGATTAAATAAAAATGTGTAAAATATACTATTTCATCGTTTCTAAAGTTATATTTTTACAAAAATTGCAATAATTAAAAAATTGAAAAAATACTTATACTTTATTCTTTGTATTGGCATTATAACAATGTGGAGTTCCTGTAGAAATGATTTTGAATTCGATTTAAATACAGGTAACTTAGAATTTTCAAGAGATACTGTATTTTTAGATACCGTTTTTACTAATATAGGGTCCAGTACATTTACTCTTAAAGTATTTAATCGTAGTGATGATGATATTGTTATTCCTACATTACGTCTAGGAGAGGGACAAAATTCATTTTATCGTTTAAATGTATCTGGACGAACTGGTACAGGTTCAGTTTTAGGCAAAGAATTTGAGAATATAGAAATTTTTGCAAGAGATAGTATTTTTATTTTTATTGAAACAACCATAGATATAGAAGCTTTATCAGCTTCAGAAACTCAATTTTTATATACTGATGTCATTGAATTTGATTCTGGCACAAACCTACAAACTGTAGATTTAGTGACTTTAGTTAAAGATGCTGTTTTTATTTTTCCATCACGCTCTGTAGATCCAAATACTGGAGAAACAATTACTGAAACTTTAAATTTTGATGTTGATGGTGACGGTATTAATGATGAAACTACCATACAAGGGCGTTTTTTAACAAATAATGAGCTTACTTTCACTAACGAACGACCTTATGTTATTTTTGGGTTTGCAGCTGTAAATGAAAATCAAACATTAACTATAGATCCTGGGGCTCGAATACATTTTCATGCAGATTCAGGTATTTTAGTAACTAATGGAGCTTCTATTCAAGTAAATGGCGAGCCTAGTTTAGATCCAGATTTATTAGAAGGGGAAGTTATTTTTGAAGGAGATCGCTTAGAACCTAGTTTTTCTGAAATTCCAGGGCAATGGCAAACTATTTGGTTATTTGAAGGGAGTACTAACAATATGTTTAATCATACTACCATTAAAAATGCTACTGCTGGCATTTTAGTAGATGGCAATCAAACAGATATTACCAAGTTAAATATTACCAATAGTCAAATCTACAACTCTAGCAATTTTGGTATTTTAGCTCGCGCATCTAATGTAAATGGAGAAAATGTAGCCATAAATAATAGTGGGCAATCATCTTTTGCTGGTACTTTTGGAGGACGTTATAATTTTGCAAATTCTACTTTAGTAAATTATTGGACACGTAGTTTTAGACAGTTTCCTTCGGTATTACTAAACAATTTTACTACAGATACAGATAATAATACATTCACCAATGCTTTAGTAGAAGCTAATTTTACAAACTGTATTATTTATGGTAATGATAATCCAGAATTTATTTTAGACGCAAATCCTGGCGATGAGTTTAATTTTAAATTTACAAATTGTTTAATTCGCTTTCAGAATACCAATAATAATTTTACTGGACCTCTTTACGATTTCGATAATATCGCATTATATGAAAATGTAATTTTTAATGATGATCCAGATTTTTTAGATCCGTTTGCAAATCGATTAGAAATTCCTAATGGATCTTCTGCAGATGGTACTGGGATTATATTTGGTAATTTACTCAATGATATTATTAATACGCCAAGAGCATTACCACGAGATCTTGGAGCTTATGAAAGTATTGATTTTTAGCAACACTCACTTTTAATAGAAATAAAAAACCTCAGAAGATTAATCTTCTGAGGTTTTTTATATAAAGCTAATTTCATCAACTAGTCTAGGTAATTCTTAATTTAAGCAACAAATAATGATAAATCCTGCATCATATCGTTTACTTTTTCTCTTACACTTTCTAGTTTAGCATTATCCTCATAATTCATAATCACTTCATCAATTAAAGCGACAATAGCCTCCATATTATGCTCCTTTAAACCTCTAGTTGTTATCGCTGGAGTACCAATTCTAATACCAGAAGTTACAAAAGGTGATTTGTCATCAAAAGGCACCATATTTTTATTTACAGTAATATCTGCAACTCCTAAAGCTTCTTCGGCGGCTTTCCCAGTAATATTCTTATTACGCAAATCTATAAGCATCATATGGTTATCTGTTCCTCCAGAAATAATATGATATCCTCTATCTACAAATGCTTTAGCCATTGCTGCAGCATTTTTCTTTACTTGTAATGTGTAGGTCATAAACTCATCGGTAAGCGCTTCTCCAAATGCTACAGCTTTAGCAGCAATAATGTGCTCTAGAGGGCCTCCTTGATTTCCAGGGAATACTGCAGAGTTTAATAATGATGACATTTTTCGAAGATTTCCATTTTTTAATTTCAATCCAAACGGATTATCAAAATCTTCTCCCATCATAATTAATCCACCTCTAGGCCCGCGTAACGTTTTATGAGTTGTTGTGGTAACGATATGACAATGTGGTATAGGATCGTTTAAAATACCTTTAGCAATTAAACCTGCAGGGTGAGAAATATCTGCAATTAGTATCGCTTCAACGCTATCTGCTATAGCACGAAAGCGCTTAAAATCCATATCTCTAGAATATGCTGATGCCCCAGCAATAATTAATTTAGGCTGTTCTTTCTCAGCAATAGATTGCATTTTATCATAATTAATCAATCCATTTTCTTCATCCACTCCATAAAATACAGGATTGTATAATTTTCCTGAAAAATTAACAGGAGAGCCATGAGTTAAATGTCCTCCGTGAGATAAATCGAACCCTAAAATCTTATCGCCAGGCTTTAAGCACGCTGCAAAAACTGCTGTATTAGCCTGACTTCCTGAGTGTGGTTGAACATTTACATATGTAGCCCCAAATAATGCCTTTGCCCTATCTATAGCTAATTGTTCTACTTCATCAACTACCTCACATCCACCGTAATAACGTTTTCCAGGATATCCTTCTGCATATTTATTAGTTAATACCGATCCTGCAGCTTCCATAACCTGATCGCTTACAAAATTCTCAGAAGCAATCAACTCTAAACCATGCAATTGGCGTTCGTTTTCTGCTTCTATTAATTCGAAGATTTGTTCATCTCTCTTCATAAATTATTTTTAATATTAAATTTCTGTCCAAAAATAATAAATTGATTAGTTTAATACCGCAAAAAACATATATTTGATATAGAAAAACCAATCTAAAAAACAAAATATGCCTTTATCTGCTAACAATCCTGATAGAACGTCTTGGCTGCACGTCGACAAGAACTCAGATTTCCCTATTCAAAATATTCCGTTCGGAGTATTTTTAACTCGAGATGATATTATTACCATAGGTACCCGAATTGGTGATACTGCAATAGATCTAGGTGCTTTACATCAATTAGGATATTTTGATGGAATCCCTTTAACGGATGATATTTTTCTTCAAGATTCTTTAAACGATTTTATTGCTGATGGTAGAAAAACCTGGCGTTTGGTCAGAAATCGAATCGCTGAAATTTTTGATGCTGAAAACAATATTTTAAAAAATAATAAAAAGAATAAAGAAACTGTATTATTTCGATTAGATGAAATAGAAATGCAACTTCCGGTTCAAATAGGCGATTATACAGATTTTTATGCAAGTAAAGAACATGCTACTAATGTTGGTAAAATGTTTAGAGGCGAAGAAAATGCATTAATGCCTAACTGGTTGCATTTACCTGTAGGCTATCATGGCCGTAGTTCTTCAATTATACCTTCAAAAATACCAGTACACCGTCCTCAAGGACAAATATTACCCAATGAAGCTACAGAACCCACTTTTGGGCCTTCAAAATTAGTAGATTTTGAGTTAGAAATGGCTTTTATAACCACAGACGCAAACGATCTAGGGGAACCAATTCCTATTGAAGAAGCTGAAGAATACATTTTTGGTTTAGTATTGTTTAATGATTGGAGTGCAAGAGATATTCAAAAATGGGAATATGTCCCACTTGGACCATTTTTAGGTAAAAATTTCGCATCATCCATATCTCCGTGGATAGTTACACTTGATGCTTTAGAACCTTTTAGAGTAGAAAGCCCTAAACAGGATCCAAAACCACTAGAATATTTACAATATAAAGGTAAAAAGAGTTTTGATATTAATCTTGAAGCTGCTATACATCCTAAAGGTGCTAAGGAAACGATAGTTAGTCGCTCTAATTTTAAGTATATGTATTGGAATATGTCTCAGCAATTAGCACATCATACTGTAAATGGTTGTCCAGTTAATTCTGGAGATATGATGGGAAGCGGCACTATTTCAGGAGTCACGGAAGATGCTTATGGTTCTATGTTAGAAATTACATGGAAAGGTGAAAAACCAATTACAATGTCTGATGGTACAGAACGTAAATTCATTAATGATTATGATACTGTTATTATGAGAGGATATTGCGAAAAAGATGGTACTCGTATTGGTTTTGGTGAAGTAGAATCGCAATTACTTCCTGTTTTCAAGCATAAAAACAAGAAATAATTCAGAGTTTATTAAATAGCTAACAGTCAAATATTTAAATCATTTTTTTTAAATCAGAAATTTAATTTATTTTTTTGGCATCACTATTGAATACCCCTAATTAACTTAAAACTAAAGCTTATGAAAAAACTACTACTCTTAACAGTATTTCTTTCAGTATTGGTAGCCTGTGGTGGAAGAAAACAAACAGAAAAAGCATTAAACTCTGGTAATTATGACCAAGCAATTTCTAATGCTTTAAAACGTCTTAGCAATAACAAAGATAAGAAGCGAAAACAAGAGTTTATCATTTTGTTAGAAGATGCTTATCAAAAAGTAATTGCTCGGGATTTAAGAACTATTGATGGTCTAAAAAAAGATGGTAATCCAGAATTTTATAAATCTATTTATGAAACTTACTTAAGTTTAAATTCTAGGCAAGAAGCTATAAAACCTGTGTTACCTTTATATATTGACAATAGAAGTATTAATTTAGATTTTAAAGATTATACTAAGGATATTATAGACTATCGCTATAAAGTATCAGATTTTCTTACAGACAAAGGTTTAGATTTATTAGACACTAATAATAAATATAATGCTAAAGAAGCTTATGAACTCCTTAGTTATGTTGAACAAATCAATCCAAACTTTGAAGATGTAAGAGATTTAATGGCTGAAGCACATCGTAAAGGTACTGATTATGTATTTGTATCTATTGAAAATCAAACAAATCAAATTATTCCCAAGCGATTGGAGGATGAATTATTAGATTTTGACACATATGGGTTGAATAAATTTTGGACTGAATATCACGCTT
The DNA here is from genome assembly GCA_003443635.1 of Flavobacteriaceae bacterium. NCBI lineage: Bacteria > Pseudomonadati > Bacteroidota > Flavobacteriia > Flavobacteriales > Flavobacteriaceae > Flavobacteriaceae bacterium. The sequence continues at coordinate 2,572,464 of CP031964.1, forward strand.
CAAAAGCTAAAGATGTAAATTACAATTACGAAATGGAGTTACAATTAAGACAGATTAATATTTCTCCAGAGCGTGTATACGAAAAAGAATATATACGAGAAAAAGAGATTATTGATGGGTGGGAATATAAAAAAGACAGAAGAGGAAATGTGGTTAAAGACAGCTTAGGTAATGATATTAAATTAGATAAAATTATTACTGTAACATGTGGTTTTTACGAATTCACACAATCTAAAGCTACTCAAGTTATCGCAAAAGTAGTTTACTCAGATAAGAATACAAATCAAGTATTGGATGATTTTACAATAGATAGTGAGTTTGTTTTTGAAAATATTTATGCTGAGATAGAAGGAGATAGAAGAGCCTTAAATAAAGATGATAGATATATTTTAAAAAATAACCGAATTGTAGATTTTCCTTCAAATGAACAGATGGTTTATGATACTGGAGAAGATCTTAAACAGAAACTCAAAAACATTATTAGATCTTATAATTTTAAATAAAAACAAAAAAGCTCTCAAATTTAATTGAGAGCTTTTTTATTATATACTTATATATGTATTATTCTAAATAAATTTATTTAAATCAATTTGATTAATAGCTCCATGAGATGCATTTGCAACGGTTGTTCCATTTTTTATAATTAACATTTGAGGAGATTGATGCATTACTTGAAATTTATATCCTACCTCATCAGAAACATCCCTATAACTTAATAAATCTAAGTAATATAGGTCTAAATCTTCTTCAGTTAAATCAAAACTATCAACAAACTGTTTAATTACCATTCTGCTAATTCCACAACGTGTAGAATGCTTAAAAATAACTTGTGTTTTAGTTTTAGATTTTTTCTCTATATAATTTAATTGAGGTACTGTGTTTAAAGGAATCCAAGGCAGTGTTTTTTCTTCTCGAGGTTCTGATCCTTTAAATATTTTATTTAATAATCCCATCTATAATGTTTCAATTTAAAATTTTAGTCGTATAACCAATAAAATCTTACATTGACAAAAAGTCATTAAAAATCATCGATATACAGACATTTTGTCTTTAAAAATATGATGGTAAGATAATTGATTTATGCCTAATCTAAAATACAAAAAAATAAAGTTATGAACTTTAACAACTATACTATAAAATCACAAGAAGCTATACAATTATCACAACAGTTGACACAGAGCTTCGAACATCAACAAATAGAAAACGAGCATCTATTTAAGGCAATCTTTGAGATAGATAAAAACGTTTTGCCATTTATTTTAAAAAGATTAAACATTAATGCTTCTATACTTCAACAAGTATTAAATAAAGAGCTTACTCACTTTCCAAAAGTTTCTGAGGCAGATATTGTACTATCTCAAAATACAGGAAAAACAATAAATGAAGCATCAATTATTGCAAAAAAAATGAATGATGAGTTTGTGTCTATAGAACACTTAATTTTAGCAATTTTTAAATCTAAAAGTAAGATTGCTCAGATACTAAAAGATCAAGGTGTTACAGAAAAAAAATTAACCTCAGCTATTACCGAATTAAGAAAAGGCGAACGCGTCACTTCGCAATCTCAAGAGAATACTTATAATGCTTTAGAGAAATATGCTAAAAACTTAAATCAATTAGCTAAAAATGGAAAATTAGATCCAGTGATTGGTAGAGATGAAGAAATACGTCGTATCCTTCAAATTTTATCACGCCGCACTAAAAACAATCCAATTTTAGTTGGAGAACCTGGTACTGGTAAAACCGCTATAGCTGAAGGTTTAGCACATCGTATTATTGATGGCGATATCCCTGAAAATTTGAAAGACAAACAAATATTTGCCTTAGATATGGGGGCATTAATTGCTGGTGCAAAATTTAAAGGAGAATTTGAAGAACGTTTAAAAAGTGTTATCAAAGAAGTGACAACTAGCGATGGAGACGTAGTATTATTTATTGATGAAATCCATACACTTGTTGGTGCTGGAGGTGGTGAAGGTGCAATGGATGCAGCTAATATTTTAAAACCTGCTTTAGCAAGAGGTGAGCTTAGAGCCATAGGAGCAACAACATTAGACGAATATCAAAAATATTTTGAAAAAGATAAAGCATTAGAACGTCGTTTTCAAAAAGTAATAGTAGATGAGCCAGATAATGAAAGTGCTATTTCCATTTTAAGAGGCATTAAAGAAAAATACGAAACACATCATAAGGTTCGCATTAAGGATGACGCTATTATTGGAGCAGTAGAACTCTCCAGCAGATATATTACTAATAGGTTTTTACCAGACAAAGCTATCGATTTGATGGATGAAGCTGCATCAAAATTACGAATGGAGATTAACTCAAAACCAGAAGAGCTTGATGTTTTAGATAGAAAAGTAATGCAATTAGAAATTGAAATTGAAGCTATTAAACGCGAACAAGATGAATTAAAATTAAAATCACTTAAATCTGAACTTGCTAATCTAAAAGAAGAACGCAATACTATTAATGCTAAATGGAAAAATGAAAAAGAAGTTGTAGATAATATTCAAAACACAAAACAAATTATAGAGAATTATAAACTAGAAGCAGAACGTGCAGAACGTGATGGAGATTATGGTAAAGTAGCAGAATTAAGGTATGGTAAAATAAAAGATGCTCAGGTACAGCTTGAAATATTTCAAAAGCAATTACAAGAACAACAAAACACTTTAATAAAAGAAGAAGTTACTTATGATGATATTGCCGAAGTTGTTGCAAAATGGACTGGTATTCCAGTTAGTAAGATGGTGCAAAGTGAGCGAGAAAAATTATTAAAACTGGAAAACGAATTACATAAGCGTGTTATAGGGCAAGAAGAAGCTATTATTGCTGTAAGTGATGCAGTAAGACGTAGTCGAGCTGGATTACAAAATCCGGGTAAGCCTATCGGTTCGTTTTTATTTCTTGGAACTACTGGTATTGGAAAAACAGAACTAGCTAAGGCTTTAGCTAATTATTTGTTTGATGACGAAAATGCAATGACACGTATTGATATGAGTGAATATCAAGAACGTCATTCTATTAGTCGCTTGGTAGGAGCACCTCCAGGATACGTGGGCTATGATGAAGGTGGTCAATTAACTGAAGCTGTTCGTAGAAAACCTTATTCTGTTGTATTATTAGATGAGATTGAAAAGGCACACCCAGATACTTTTAATATTTTATTACAAGTATTAGATGAAGGGAGGCTAACAGATAATAAAGGAAGAATTGCTGATTTTAAAAACACTATTATTATCATGACATCTAATATAGGAAGTCAAATTATTCAGGAACGTTTCGAAACTTTAAAAGATATCGATACTGCTACTGAGTCTGCAAAACTAGATGTATTAGGATTATTAAAACAATCTGTGAGGCCAGAATTTTTAAATAGAATTGACGATATCGTAATGTTCAAACCTTTAAGTAGAAAAGATATTATTGACATTGTTGGGTTACAATTAAAAAATGTTACAAAAATGATTGCCAAACAAGGCATTACATTTGACGCTACAGAACAAGCTATTGCTTATTTAGCAGATAAAGGTTATGAGCCTGAATATGGTGCAAGACCTGTAAAACGTGTTATTCAAAAACAAGTTTTAAATGCATTAAGCAAAGAAATGTTAGCTGGAAAAATAACAACAGACAGCATTATTCTCTTAGATGCATTCGATGATAAATTAGTTTTTAGAAATCAAAATGATTTGGTTGCAGAAGAGTTTTAAAAATAAAAACAACAAGAAAAGTATTTTTTAGCACTCATATAGTTAATTGGTTAGTTGAAAAATAGCATGAATCTTGCTTTAGATAAATGCTGTTTTTTTTATAGATTTCTATTTTGTTATTTATATCATTCATAATAATAGAAGGATAAATAAAGTAAAATATACCAATTAGTATATTTTATATATATTTGTATTTATGCAAACAAAAGCAGAACAAACAAAATTATTTATTTTAGAAACTGTTGCTCCTATTTTTAATCGAAATGGTTATGCAGCAACTAGTATGAGTGATATTACCAAAGCTACAGGTTTAACAAAAGGTGGTATTTATGGGAATTTCCAAAATAAAGAAACACTTGCAATTTCGGCTTTTAAATTTACAATCAAAAAACTGATGAAGCGCATAGCAAACCATTTAGAGCTTAGCGATTCCCCTATTCAAAAATTATTTTTGATTTCAGATTTCTACAGAAATTACTATACTTACAGTAAAGAATTAGGGGGTTGCCCTGTTTTAAACATTGGTGTAGATGCAAATAATCAAAATACTTTATTGCTTAAAAATGTAAAAATTATAATTGAAAAAATTCAAGATCAGATCGCCTCTATAATAGAAAATGGAATTGAAGCTAGAGAAATTTCGACTGAAATAAACGCAATGCAATATGCAAAACGTCTAGATACAATGATTCAAGGTGCTATATTTATGACTTATACTATGGATGACGAATTTTATATGAAAGATACAATGAATCAAATTGATCAAATGATTCATAACGAATTGAAAATTTAAAAAAATTTAATTAGTTATATACCAATTGGTATATAAAAGCATATATAAATAATTAAAAAATGAAGAAAGTTGTTAATAGTAAAACCAAAATCAGATTTCAGCATTGTGATCCTTTTAACCATTTAAATAATGGAAATTATATTGATTATTTTATGAATCATCGTGAAGATCAATTATTAGAGCATTATAATATTGATATTTATAAAATAGCCAAAAAAACTGGATTGAGTTGGGTTTCTAATAGTAATCAAATTGCTTATTTAAAACCTGCCTTTTTAATGGAAACAGTTTTGATAGAATCACAACTCATACATTTTAACGACAGTGAGTTAAAAGTAGAAATGCGTATGTTTAATGAAGCCAAAACACAATTAAAAGCAGTTATTTGGTGCGGATTTGTTCATTTTGATTTATTAAAACAATCTAGAGCGAAACATTCTGACGAACTAAGTAAATTGTTCAAAACTATTATTAATCCAGTAAATGCAATTAGCTTTGAAGAGCGTCTTTTAGAATTTAAAGCTATGAAAATAAAAATTTAGATCTGTGTAACAAATAACAAACATGCAATACTTATGATTAAAACACAATCATGATGAAAAAAATCTTTTACTTTTTAGCTCTAAGCATCTCTACATTTTTTAGTTCTCAAGCTCAAGAGTTGGATAAAGCGCTTCTTTGGAAAATCTCAGGAAACGGATTAGAAAAACCTTCTTATTTATATGGAACAATACATATAACTTGTGATGCTAGTTTAGATAATAATGTAAAAAAAGCATTAGATGAAACTTCACAATTAGCTTTAGAAATAGATATGGATGATCCTAACATGCAAACTGCAATGTTTGGAGGTATTAATATGAAAGACGGAAAAACTATTAAAGAAATGGTAAGTGAAGAAGACTATAAATTATTAAATACTTTAGTTACTAAAAACATTGGTGCCTCAATAGAGGCTTTTAATACTATGAAACCATTTTTTATAACAGCATCTATGTATCCTAAAATGATTGATTGTGCTAATTTTCAATCTTTTGAACAAGCATTAATGCAAGTTACAAAGGCACAAGGTGAAGGGATAGTAGGATTAGAAACCATACAAGATCAATTAGATGTTTTTGATGCTATTCCTTATGAAGAGCAAGTAAAAGATTTATTAAGGTCTGCTAAAGATGATTTAGCTAATGACAAAAAGCTTCTTAAAGAAATGCTTGCTTTATATGCTGATAAAGATATTGTTGGATTAGAAAGATTAATGAATAGTGATCAAGAAACCAGTACAGCAAAATACAAAGATATTATGTTAGATAATCGTAACAAGAACTGGATATCTAAAATTGAAAGTTTATCCAAAAAACAGCCTACATTTTTTGGTGTTGGTGCTGGTCATTTACCAGGTAAAAATGGAGTAATTACACTTTTAAGAGATAAGGGCTATACTGTAACTGCAGTTAAATAAATCGTTTAATATTTTATTTAATTAACAATACGATTTATATTTGAGTACACAAAAAACAAACTCCCATGAGGCATCTATTTATATTCACTTTAATTGTATTATTAGCAACACCAGCTTTCTCTCAACAAAAAGAAAATACTGAAACAAGTACATTTTATTTCATCCGTCATGCTGAAAAAGATAGAAGTGATGCCAAAAACAGAAACCCTAATCTTATTGAAAAAGGCTTATTGCGTGCAGCAAAATGGAGTAAAGTTTTAGAAAATGTAAAATTCGACAACGTATATTCTACAAATTACAACCGTACAAAACAAACTGCCCTCCCAACAGCAGAAAAAAATAATTTAGAGATTACTTTATACGACCCTAGAAATATAGATGGATCAGCTTTTATTAAAAACAATAAAGGAAAAACTGTTTTAGTTGTTGGACATAGTAATACTACTCCAGCCTTTGTAAATGCTGTTATTGGTAGTAAAAAATATAAAAATATTGATGATAGTAACAATGCTAATCTTTATATAGTTACTATTTTTCCAAATGGCAACTTATCAGATACTATGTTAGTGATTGATTAGTATTATAATATCTTACTGAGAACCAAACACCTTAAATCTTAAACCTAAAGAAGGATAAATAGATTGCGCATTATCAAAAAAAGATTGATCTTGAGAAGCAGATTCTATTCTAAAAAAATCAAAGTAATTAATGATCGATATATTTAATTCTAAACGATGATAAATTTCATAATTAAATTGGACTTTAACTCCAAAAAAAAGACCATCATCTCTTGGTTTATCATTAGTAAAATTCAAATTATGCCGTAACTTTATATATCCAGTGTGCAAAGATGGTGTGATATCAATTTTTCTATGAATTGTTAATGGGTAACCTAAACCAAATGAAACTCTATTAAAGTTAGAAGAACGTATATTTCCTATTAATTCTGGTCTTTCAACATTTCCAGAAGAAATACTGAAATCCAAATAAGCTCTCATATTATAAAAAAATGTTGTAGCTACACCAAAGTTAATACCTCCATCTAAATCATAAGTTGCATTAATAAAATTATCTCCGTAAAATATAGGTTGGACATAATTAACAGAAAAAAAAATCTCAAAACCTGGTTTAATTTCTTCTTTTACATTATTTTCTTGTTGAGTCCAAGCTATTTGAACAAAAAACAATAATCCTAATAATGTAAATATAGGTTTAGTATTCAAATACATAGTTTACTACGTCTTGATTAATTGGGATTTGAATAACTCCAGAGTCTATTAAGTTATCGCTATCGTCTGATAGTGTATATGAAAATGTAGCTATCGTATTCTGAAGCGTTTCATTTACCATTGAGAGAGATAAATCTTCAGGGAATAAATTCTTTTGAATTATGTTAGATACATTATCAGAGCCATCTATAAGATTAAATATTTGATTCCTTCTATCTGTTTCTAATGAAAAACGAAGAATATTTTGAGAGCCCGAAGTATTATTAATATCAAAGTTTAACAATGCAACTCTTCTTAATATAACATCAGGTAAATCAATTGTATTTGATTCAGGGTCATCATCTATTTCAAAAATAACAGCTCCAAAATTCTCATTTACCGAATTTACAAATGTATTATCATCTGTCACTCCATTAATAATAATCGCTAAACTTCCATTATTTCTATCTGGTGCTAAAGAAATCAATCTAAGCTCGCCATCAGTATCAGTATTGCCAAAACCTAACACACCATTAAAATTTGGCAAAAAAAGTGGTAACACAAATAATACATCAAAAACCCCTATTTCTCTACCATTTGCAAATACAACAACATTAACATTAGGTATGGCTACATTGTTTATGTCAACAACATTAATATCAAAACCTAAACGTCTATTATTTTCAACATCTTCACATGTAAAAAGTAATATACATACAATAAAGAAAATTATTGGCTTAAAGTTCTTCATATTTTTAAGATATGAAAAAAATAATTTGGTTGCGTTTTTAAATGTTAATTTAAGATAAATTAAGTAAAGTTAAAATTATAAAAAAGTTTTTAATAAAGCTTTACAGAAACGTTTTCTAATTCAATTTTAGAAAGTAACTTCATTTCATTTTCTTCATACATTTTATCTAGATCTAAAACAGAAACAGATTCGTCATTTGGCTTATAATTATTATAATCTACAACTCGAATACCTTCTACAATACGTTCATTATATGCTTCTCTAAAACGTAAGCCTAAACCATCGTCTTCATTATAAGAATATGCTATATAATCTGTTTTATAAGTTTTGGTATTAACCCAATATACAAATACATCTTCAAAATCTTCTCCTCCTCCATCTTGATCAAAAGTCACTTTAATTTTATGGTATTTATTTCCTTTTATGCTTATTTCTCCTATATAATCTTTATTTACTGCAGCGTCATTTAACCCAAAAGGTAATACCGAAAAATAGTGCACAGAATTTACCGAAGCAGTATAGCGTGGTACCATACTATCTGGAACAGCCACTACGGTATTATTGATTAATCTTTTATAACCTTCGTTAGATACTGCATCAACAATAGTATTAACTGAATCTTTTCTTATACGTTGTAGTTCAAACTTACCATTATTACGAATAGATTTATAATGTACTTTTCTGAAGTCAAAATCCATATCAAAATGATTAAACTTATTTCCTCCAGCAATAAGTATAGCTTTGTCAATAATATTTTGTGCAGTAGGTTCTACTTCATTTTTACAAGAGATTACAAGTAATGATATCGTTAGTAATAAAATAAGCTTTTTCATTAGGGTCATTTTAAATTATGCCACGAAATTAATCAATTTTAAAGTTAAATAGAGTTAATAAAATTATGTAGTTTTGGCTTCAATGCAAAAAAATGTTAACATACAAAACAAGAAAGCTCGTTTTGAGTATGAGTTATTAGATAATTACACTGCAGGTATTGTATTGTCTGGTACTGAAATTAAATCTATTAGACAAAGTAAAGCATCTATTACAGAGAGTTTTTGCGAGTTTAACGAGCAAGGAGAGCTTTTTGTAGTTAATATGTCCATTGAAGAGTACATTTATGGTACACATTATAATCATTTACCTAAAGCAACTCGAAAATTACTTCTTAATAAAAAAGAGCTTCGTAAATTAGAAAAAGAAGTAAAAAACACTGGGCTAACCATAGTACCTTTAAAATTATTTATCAATGACAAAGGATTTGCTAAACTTAATATTGCTTTAGCAAAAGGTAAAAAACTTTATGACAAGCGTGAATCTCTAAAAGATAAAGATAACAAGCGCAACTTAGATAGGATTAAGAAAAGTTTCAAATAGTTTAATCTTAGAATTACTATATTTACTTTTATAACTACATTAAAAATGAAACAATTAGCTCTTTTAATATTATTTTTATTTACTTCAACTAACATAATAAATGCTCAAAATACTTCAAAATATCTCAATAAAGTAAAAACGTTAGATTCTACAATTGAAACTTTATATGGTGTCATCTCTGGTGAAAAAGGAGAAGCTCGTAATTGGGAATTATTTAATTATCTATTTCATCCAGATGCTAAATTAATTCCATCAGGTAAAAACAGAAACGGGAATTATACAGCACGCTATATGTCTGCAGAAGATTACATAAAAACTTCAGGAGAGTTTTTAGTTAACAATGGCTTTTTTGAAGAAGAGATTCATCGTGTTACTAATACATTTGGAAACATTACACAAATATTTAGCACTTACGAATCTTATAAAAGCAAAAGTGATACAAAGCCTTTTATGCGTGGTATTAACAGCATTCAATTATTAAATTCTGGAGATCGTTGGTGGGTTATTAATATTTACTGGACTGCAGAAACATCTGAAAATCCTATCCCTAAAAAATATTTACCGAAACAATAAGTAATTTAGTTTTTATCTTCAAGTAAAGGTACAAATCTAAATTCCCCTAATTCATGTTTTTCAAATTCTTTAATATCCTTACGGATAAACAGAGTCATTACTTGAACATCATTACCAACTGGGATTACCAGTCTACCTCCTATTTTTAGTTGGGATAATAATGGTTTAGGTACAAATGGTGCCCCAGCAGTAACAATAATACCGTCAAAAGGTGCTTCTTCTGGTAACCCTTTATAGCCATCTCCAAAAATAAATTTCTTGGCTGAATATCCTAGTTTAGGTAAAAATTTGCTTGTTTTTTTAAATAGTTCCTGTTGGCGTTCAATTGAAAATATTTTTGCTCCAAGCTCATATAATACTGCAGTTTGATAACCACTACCCGTTCCTATTTCTAATATTTTGTCGCCTTTTTTAATTTGAAGTAATTCTGTTTGAAAAGCAACAGTATAAGGTTGAGATATCGTTTGATTTGCTCCAATAGGGAATGCTTTATCTTGATAAGCATGATCTAAAAACCCTGAATCCATAAATAAATGACGAGGAATTTTCCCTATAGCATTTAACACACTTTCATCAGTTATTCCTTTTGTTTTTATAACATTTATTAGTTGTTGTCTTAATCCTTTATGCTTAAATGTATCTTTCAATTTTACTTCAATTTTTCAGCGCTAAAAATAGTCAAACATTTTAAAGCTAAAAATTAATTTATCTATTAATAAAGCTATAAAATAGCATCAATATTTTATTATTAAATTCACATTAATAAACCTTTAAAAAGTTTATTTTTGTGAAAAATAGAAAAACGATGCTAAAAGCTGGTGTTCTTGGTGCTGGTCATCTAGGAAAAATTCATTTAAGACTTCTTAATCAATCAGAAAAATATGAGCTTATAGGCTTTTATGATGCAGATAAAGAAAATGCAAAAAAAGTAGTAGACGAATTTGGTTATACATATTTTAACACCATCGAGGGGCTTATTAATGCTGTAGATGTTGTAGATATTGTTACACCAACACTTTCTCATTATGATTGCGCAAAACAAGCCATAGCTAAAGGCAAACATATTTTTATTGAAAAACCAATAACAAATACTGTTGAAGAAGCAGAAGAAATTCGAACTTTAGTAGCTTCTAATAAAGTAAAAGGACAAGTAGGGCATGTTGAGCGATTTAATCCCGCGTTTATTGCTATTAAAGATGATATTGAATCTCCTATGTTTATCGAAACACATCGATTAGCTGAGTTTAATCCTCGAGGCACTGATGTTCCGGTAGTTTTAGATTTAATGATTCATGATATCGATATCATTTTAAGTGTTGTTAAATCTAAAGTTAAAAATATATCTGCAAGTGGTGTTTCAGTAATTAGTGACACTCCAGATATTGCGAATGCTAGAATTGAATTTGAAAATGGTTGTGTTGCTAATCTCACTGCGAGTCGCATTTCATTAAAAAATATGCGTAAAACAAGATTTTTTCAAAAAGATGCATATATATCAGTAGATTTTTTAGAAAAAAAATGTGAGGTTGTTAAAATGAAAAATGCACCCAAACAAGCAGGAGATTTTGATATGATCCTACAAAACGCTGAAGGAGTTAAAAAACAAATTTATTTCGACAATCCTGAAATATCGAGTAATAATGCCATCTTAGATGAGCTAGAAACTTTTGCAAACGCTATTAATAATAATACAAAACCAATTGTAACGCTTCATGATGGTACTGAAGCCTTAAGAGTAGCCACAATGATTATTAATCAGTTCTAAAATAAAGCAATTAAAAAATAAATAAATTTATATGAAAAACGTAGCTGTTATAGGTGCAGGAACAATGGGTAATGGAATTGCACATACTTTTGCTCAAAGTGGATTTAAAGTACAACTAATAGATATTAGCGAACAATCTCTTAAACGAGGTATAGATACTATCACTAAAAACTTGGATAGGATGGTTGCTAAAGAAAGGATAACTGAAGCAGACAAAGTAGAAACTTTAGCAAATATTACCACTTATACTGATATTACAAGCGGTGTTGAATATGCAAGCTTAGTTGTTGAAGCTGCTACCGAAAATTTAGATTTAAAACTAAAAATATTTAAGCAACTTGATGAAGCTTGTCCAGAAGACACTATTTTAGCTACAAATACTTCTTCAATTTCTATCACACAAATTGCTGCTGTGACCTCTCGCCCAAAAATGGTTATTGGGATGCATTTTATGAACCCTGTGCCAATTATGAAATTAGTTGAGATCATTCGTGGATATAACACTAGTGATGAAGTAACAAGTATTATTATGGAAATGTCTAAAACTTTAGGGAAAATTCCAGTAGAAGTAAATGATTATCCAGGTTTTGTAGCCAATCGAATTTTAATGCCAATGCTTAATGAATCTATTGAAACTTTATATAACGGTGTAGCTGGAATACAAGAAATAGATACCGTTATGAAGTTAGGAATGGCACATCCAATGGGGCCATTGCAACTTGCTGATTTTATTGGATTAGATGTGTGTTTATCTATACTTAACGTAATGTATGATGGATTCAAAAACCCTAAATATGCTCCTTGTCCATTATTAGTAAATATGGTAAGAGCTGGCAAGTTAGGTGTGAAATCTGGGGAAGGATTTTATGATTATTCAGAAAGCAAAAAGGCAGATAAAATTGCTTCTCAGTTTTTAAAATAAAAATATTAAACTAAACAGTATACGGATTTATCTGAATTACTAAAAATTAATAAGAATGGCTAAAGTAATTCCGTTTAAAGCAATTCGACCTACACGAGATAAAGTGAGTTTAGTTGCGTCTCGCTCTTATCAAAGCTATACTCAAGCCGAAAGAGAAGCTCGATTGGATTACAATCCATATTCATTTTTGCACATTGTTAATCCAGGTTATAAATACGATAGAGAGGTTAGTGGAAAAGATCGTTATAATTTAGTTAGAAATCGATACTTAGAATTTAAAGAAGATGAAATTTTCGTGCAAGATGAAACATCTTGCTATTATGTTTATAAAATTGTAAATCGTGATGGATATATATTATCTGGCATTATAGCTGCAGCAAGTGCAGAAGATTATGAAAACAATATCATAAAAAAACACGAAGACACTATTGAGTATCGTGAGCATATTTTTAAAGATTATCTAAAAACTGTTGGGTTTAATGCTGAACCTGTATTATTAACTCATCCTGATAATAACACTATTAGCAGTATTATTTCTGATACTCAAAAGCATCGTGCAGAGTTCGAATTTACCACTACATATAGAGACACTCATTATTTATGGCTTATCGATGATATTGACATCATAAACAAGCTTGAAAAAGAATTTAAATCTATTGAAACACTTTATATAGCAGATGGTCATCACCGTTCTGCTTCATCTCATTTATTATTTAAAGAAGATAATACTAAAGAATCTTCTAAATATTTTATGAGCTATTTAATTTCTGAGTCTGATTTACGTATTTATGAATTTAATCGAATAGTAAAAGACTTAAATAATTTAAGTAAAGAAGAGTTTTTAATACAATTAGATACGATGTATCGTATTGAAAATAGAGGTGCTGAATTATATAAACCTTCTAAAAAGCATCATTTTAGCATGTATTTAGATGGTGAGTTTTATTCTCTATATTTAAGGCACTCTGAATATGAATTTAATTCATCTCTGGATGCTTTAGATACACAGATTTTATATAAAACAATTTTGGATCCTATTTTAGGAATTACAGATTTACGTAACGATACTCGTATTGAATATTCACATGGTAAAAATGATTTGGTATCTATAAAAACAAAAGTAGATAGTGGGGAATTTACAGTTGGGTTCGGATTATTACCTATCACTATCGATGAATTAAAACAAATTGCAGATGATGAATTAACAATGCCACCAAAAAGTACTTATATCGAGCCTAAACTTAGAAGTGGTATTACTATTTATGAATTTTAAATGAGTATACAAAAAAACTTAAATACTATAAAATCATCATTACCAGATCACGTTACTTTGGTTGCTGTTTCAAAAACTAAACCTATAAGTGATTTAATGGAAGCTTATAATGCTGGACAACGCATTTTTGGGGAAAATAAGATCCAAGAAATGGTAGAAAAGCAAGCTGTTATGCCAAAAGATGTTGAGTGGCATATGATTGGTCATATACAAAGCAATAAAGTTAAGTATATGGCGAGTTTTGTTAATTTAATTCATGGTGTAGATAGTTTAAAATTATTAAAAGAAATAAATAAACAAGCTCAGAAACATAATCGAGTTATTGATTGTTTATTACAAATAAAAATAGCTTCCGAAGATTCTAAATTTGGTATGACTCCTGAAGAGGTAAAAAGTTTATTATCATCTATAGTTTATTCTGAATGTGCTCATGTTAAAATTATTGGTGTAATGGGGATGTCAACATTTACTGATGACACCAATCAAATTAAAAATGAATTTAATTCATTGAAAACACTTTATGAAGAGTTAAAACAAACTAACCCTGCTTTTAATATAATATCAATAGGTATGAGTGGTGACTATCAACTAGCAATAGATTGTGGTAGTACGATGGTTCGCCTCGGAAGTAGTATCTTTGGACATCGAAATTACAATTAAGTATTTGTACGCAATTTTAGACATAGAAACCACCGGGGGCAAGTATAATGAAGAAGGAATTACAGAAATTGCGATCTACAAATATGATGGCCATCAAGTAATAGATCAATTTATAAGTCTTGTTAATCCAGAGCGAGAAATCCAACCTTTTGTCGTTAACCTTACTGGTATTAATAGTAAGATGCTTCGTAATGCGCCTAAATTTTATGAAGTAGCAAAACGTATTGTTGAAATCACTGAAGATTGTATTATAGTTGCTCATAATGCATTGTTTGATTATCGTATTCTGCAAACAGAATTTAAACGTTTGGGGTTTAATTTTACTAAAAAAACACTCTGTACAGTAGAACTTTCTAAAGACTTAATTCCTGATCAACCTTCTTATAGTTTAGGAAAACTTACAAGAGTACTAGGCATTCCTGTTAGTGATAGGCATCGAGCTTCTGGAGATGCTCAGGCTACAGTGAAGCTTTTCAAGTTATTATTAGACAAAGATTTAGATAAAAAAATAATAAGTGAATCTGTAAAAACAGATTCTAGAGATACAATAGCTCCGAAATTATTAGATATTATAGAATCTCTACCAAGCATTACTGGAGTGTACTATATACATAATGCTAATGGGGAAATCATTTATATCGGAAAAAGCAAAAATATTAGACAACGTGTTAATCAGCATTTCACTAATGATAGCACAAAATCTAAAAAAATACAGCTACAAGTTTCATCTATTACATATGAAGCTACTGGTAGTGAACTTATAGCTCTATTAAAAGAAAGCGAAGAAATTAAACGCAATAAACCTATTTTTAATCGTGCATTAAAACGCACTCATTTTTCGTATGGTTTATATCAGTTTACAGATAGTTTAGGTTATTTAAATTTAAGAGCATATACAGTTAAAAGTCAAAGCGAAATCGAAACTCCAATTACTACATTTTCTAATTTACAAAGTGCTAAGAGCTTTTTAAATCGTATGGCTATTAGATACAATTTATGTCAGAAGTTAACAGGGCTTCAAAAAACAAGTAGCAATTGTTTTAATTATACTATAAAAGAGTGTTTTGGAGCTTGCATTAAAAACGAGACTCCCGATATATATAATAAAAGAATAAGAAACCTTATTGCTGATTATAGTTTTGAAAACAAAAGTATAGTTATTGTAGGTAAAGGTCGTTCAATAGATGAACGTAGTGCTATTCTTATAAAAAATGGTATATTTATAGGCATAGGGTTCTTTAATCTCAATTATCAAATAAACAATATCGATGTTTTAGAATCCTTTATAACACCTATGGAACATAATAAAGATGTACAACATATTATTCAGAGTCATCTTAGGAAAAATAAAAAAATGAAGGTTATTACTCTACATTCATAAATCGTTTTTTATAGAATGAAAAACAGCAAATCAAACAATAATTGGAAACTAAAACTTCATGAGATCATTTATGAAGCTGATACTCCTATGGGAAAATTGTTTGATGTTGTTTTATTATTTTTCATCCTAGCAAGTATTATACTTGTAATGTTAGAAAGTGTAAATTCTATTGATAATAAATATCATGATCTATTAAATATTGGCGAATGGGTTGTTACTATTTTATTTTCTATAGAATATATATTACGGATTATTTCTGTAAAAAAGCCAATAAAATATATTACTAGTTTTTATGGTGTTATTGATTTATTATCAACCATTCCAAAGTATTTATCTTTAATTTTTGTAGGGACTCATGCATTAGTTTCACTTCGTGCTTTACGATTATTGCGTATTTTTAGAATATTAAAATTAACTCGCTATTTAGGCGCTTCAAATCAATTATCATCAGCAATAAAAGCAAGTCGTGCAAAGATTTCAGTATTTCTATTTGCTGTCTTAATATCATCAGTTATTTTTGGCACTTTAATGTATTTAGTTGAAGGGGAAGAAAACGGATTTACTAATATTCCTAAAAGTATTTATTGGTGTATTGTAACTTTAACTACTGTTGGTTTTGGAGATATAGCCCCTCAAACACCTCTTGGGCAATTTATTGCCACAATCATTATGATTTTAGGTTATGGAATTATTGCTGTCCCAACCGGAATCGTTTCTGCAGAGTATACTAAAAGCGCTACTAGTAATAAAAAAGACGATAATGAAACACTTCAATTAAATACTCAAGTCTGTAGTAATTGTTTAACTGAAAAACATAAAGATGGTGCCAAACATTGTTATAATTGTGGGCATCATCTTCACATAGAGTGATTAATCATTGAGCAAGACTAATAAATATTTAATATCAATTGTTGGCCCTACTGCCATAGGTAAAACAGCATTAAGCATAAAACTAGCACAATATTTTAAAACAGAAATAATATCTGCAGACTCTAGGCAATTTTTTAAAGAGATGCAGATAGGTACTGCTGCACCAACTTTTGATGAATTATCTTCAGCACCACATCATTTTATACATCATAAATCTATTAATGATGAATATAGCGTAGGAGCTTTTGAAAAAGATGCTATTAATAAATTATCTGAACTATTTAAGGCTCATAATATTATTATTTTGGTTGGTGGATCTGGACTATATGTAGATGCAATAACTAAAGGGTTAGATTATTTCCCTGAAGTGGATAAAAATATTAGGAAAGAGCTTAATACTAAGTTACAATTAGAAGGGTTATCTTCTTTGCAAAGACAATTAAAAAATTTAGATTATAAAGCTTATAATTCTATAGCTATAGAAAATCCACATCGTGTTATTAGAGCACTAGAAATATGTATTGGATCAGGAAAACCTTATTCTTCGTTTTTAAATAAAAACAAAAAACTACGTGCTTTTAAAACTTTAACTATTGGTTTAATGGCCGAACGTGAAATTATCTATAACAGAATTAATAATCGTGTAGACAAAATGATTAAAGATGGACTAGTAAATGAAGTAAAAACACTTTTGCCTTATCAACAATTAAATGCATTAAATACTGTTGGTTATAAAGAGTTATTTAATTATTTAAATGATAAAACAGATTTGGATTTTGCTATTTCAGAAATTAAAAAGAATACCCGTAGGTTCGCTAAACGCCAACTAACTTGGTTTAAAAAGAATGAAAACACATTATGGTTTGATTATCAAACTAATGCCTCAAAAATCATAAGAGCAATCAATTTAAATATAGAAAAAGAGTAATAAAAAAAAACCAGCTCATACAAGCTGGTTTTAACATTAACAATTTTATATTTATTTATAATATTAAGCTCCTTGATTAACTACTAACCTAAATCCTTCACCATGAATATTTAAAATTTCGACATTCTCATCAACTTTAAGGTATTTACGCAATTTAGCAATGTACACGTCCATACTTCTAGATGTAAAGTAATTATCATCTCTCCAAATTTTAGTTAATGCCAATTCTCTTGGCATTAAATCGTTTTCGTGTAATGCTAATAATCTTAATAACTCATTCTCTTTTGGTGATAATTTAACTGGTTCTCCTCCATTAAACTTTAAAAATCTAAGTTTAGAATTTAAGTGAAAATCTCCAATCGTAAATTCAAATTGTTTACTATCTGCAACACTATCAGTAGCTTTTCTTTGAATAATTGCTTTAATTTTCATTAGCAATACTTCACTATCAAATGGTTTGTTAAGGTAGTCATCAGCTCCAACTTTATAGCCTTTTAAAACATCTTCTTTCATAGCTTTAGCAGTTAAAAAGATTATAGGTACATCGGCGTTTTTTTCACGAATTTCTTTAGCTAATGTAAATCCATCTTTATAAGGCATCATTACATCTAATATGCATAAATCGTAATCGTCTTTTTTAAATTTTTCAAAACCTTCCATACCATTTTTAGCATGAACGACATCATAGTCATTCATAGATAAGTAGTCTTTTAAAACTGTTCCGAAATTCGGATCATCCTCTACTAAAAGTATTTTTTTATTTAATTCCTCCATAATTATGATATTAATGGTAATTTTATAATAAAGGTACTACCTTTTCCTTTTTCACTTTCTACACTTATATGACCATGATGATCATCTACTATACGTTTTACGTAAGCCAGTCCTAAACCATGGCCTTTTACATTATGTACATTTCCTGTGTGTTCTCTATAAAATTTCTCAAACACTTGTTTTTGAACGGATTTTGACATTCCGTTACCCTGATCTTTTATTTTTATAATAATGTTGTTTCCAACATTCTCTGTATTAACATCTATTTTTGGTTCATTTTCGGAATACTTTACAGCATTGTCCAAAATGTTTACCAAAACATTAGTAAAATGAGATTCGTTTGCTAGCACTGTTGCTTCTTTTGCATCTAAATGCAAATTTATATATCCATTACGATTTTCAACAATAAGTGCTATGTGCGTTTCGGCATCAAGCAATAAGTCGTGCATACTTATACTATCCTTACTAATGTTTAATTCATTCTTTTCTAGTTTAGATATTCTAAGTACATTTTCAACTTGAGCATGCATTCGTTTATTTTCTTCTTTTATCATTCCCAAATAGCGTTTCACCTTAGTCTCATCTACAATTATTGCTGGGTTTTTAATTGCATCTAATGCTAAATTTATTGTTGCTATAGGGGTTTTAAACTCATGCGTCATGTTATTAATAAAATCTGTTTTTATCTGTGATATTTTGCGTTGTTTATTCAATTGAAAAATAGCACTTGTATATGCTATAATAATAATCAAAGTAAACAGAAAAGATAATAAAGTTATCCCTATAACTGAAGAAAAAATGTATTTGTTACGTGTTGGAAAACTAACATACAATACATAATCACTCAATCCATTATTATCTAAAAAAATAGGGAATCCTTTAGATTGATCTCCCAAAAACTCAAAGTCATCAGATTGCACTTTTGTTGCTAAATCATTGCCGTAAATTGCAAATTCATAAGGTATTTCTATACCTTCTTCTTTTAAGCCTTTATTGAGTAATTCATTAATTTCTTCTTCAGAAACACGCCTGTGTATAGGAATGCTTTTAGCTTGTTCTCTATATTGAGATTTAAATAATTCAATTTCAATTTCATTTAGATCATAAACATTAGAATATGATTCTTCAGATTGAATTGAAGTATTACCATCTACTCCTAAATTTTTAAAAATTTGTGTACTTGTTATTCCCGTAAATTGTCTAACATTCACACTATCTAAACCTATGTCAATGAGCGTTGGGATTTTATAATTTTCTTCTAAAATCCCTGTATCAAATACTGTTATTCCATCATCATGATCATTATGCTTATATGCAATTAACCTTGTTATATTAGATGAGTCAGGTTTTATACCTTGAGCAGCTATAGTTTTTAATTGATTTATAGATTCTTTAGCCTCTCTATCACCTATAGTAGTGGTGGTGTGATTAAGTATTTTTTTAACTTTAAACCAAAACTGATCTTCTTTATTCTCTAACGTGTTGTTAATATAATAAGCTTGCACAAATATTATACCAATTAACGATAAACTCGTCAATAGAATTAATAAGACGAATAGTTTTTTACTCATCGTTCAAAATTAACATTTTAACATTTAGAGCTACCTCCATTTAACCTTACATTAACAAAAATGTTAAAGTTTTGATTATCAATTAACTTTAAGTAATTCTTCATGAATTTGAAATACTTGTTTTCTTGTTTCTAATATGTCGCTATTAGTAATAACAAATTGCGAAAGCTTTATTTTTTTTTCATCAGCCCATTGGTTTTCCATTACTGATTTCACTTTTTCTTCAGATGAATTATCTCTAGAAATTACTCTTTTTATCCGTTCTTCTATAGGAGCAATAACAGTAATAACGAAATCACAAGATGTAAAACTTCCATTCTCAAATAAAATTGCAGCTTCTTTAATAACATAAGAGCTATTTTGCTTTGCTTGCCATTTTTTAAAATGTGATGCAACTTTAGGATGTACAATTCTATTCATCTTTTCTAGCAATATTTTATCTTTAAAAATCTTATTTGCCAAAAATTGACGATTCAATTTATCATCTTTATAAGCATTGTCTCCAAAAAGTGCAATCAATTTTCTTTTAATTATTTTTGAAGTGTTCATTAACTTTTTAGCTTCAACATCTGCTATATATATTGGTACTCCTAATTCCAAAAACATTTTAGCTACTGTTGTTTTTCCACTACCAATACCCCCAGTTAAACCAACTATTTTCATTGTATCAAAATAAACTCTATACGTTTAACATTAAGCTTTACATTTTTAACCTCATCAGGTTGTCGCATTATTTTTGGAGTAAGATAAGTACTTTTTGTGTTCAATTCTTTAAAATCACATTCAACTACAAAACTATTTGATGTAACGGATTTATAATTATTTAAGCTTGTATAATAAAGAACAGGAATGGTCTTAGGGTAATATTTAATTTGAATTGAATCTGGTATATTTTTAACTATTACAGGGACTTCCACAGATCCTTCAGTAAATTTTTCTATTTTACCTTCTAAATTAATTTCAGAAACTGAAAAAGATAAATCGTTATTTGATGTCGGCAATTTTAATTGTACTGTTTTAGATATATTTTTTTTTACATCTTTAAATATTATATTTTCTGTTTCTATTTTAGAAATTGTATCTATTATTGCTAATGGCCCTATTATTTTTACCGAATCTGGTTTTATTTCTAGGTTTTCAGTTAAATCAAACCCAGTAGAATAACTAATTTGACTATTTAATATTATTGGTACTGTTTTTATAGTATTAATTCCATATTGAAATGCTATCGTATCTGGAGTTATATTCTCTATTTTAATTTTAGCATCAAATTGAGAAATAATATTTGATTTTTTTTGCTTTTCAACCCAAAGATATTCGGTTTTGTTTTTTTGAAGATTTGAAAAATCAACATCAATAGTAGGTGTCTTAAAATAGTATTTAATTAGTTTAAAACCATAAGTTGCTAATGTAATATCAATAACTTGACTTGAATCTATTACAATAACTTCATCTTCAGGAACATTAACAGTATTAATATTAAATACAATGGTTTTAGTATAATTATTTGAAAGCTTTGTAAGTACCGAAAACAATAACGCTAGTATAATGAAAGTTGCAAAAACATTTAGTTTTTTCTTTCTAAAATAAGTTTTTATTTTGTTTTTAAAACTTGTCATTTATTATCTTTAAAAAATAACTCTGGAAATTGATCTTCGGCTTTAATATTTGAAATACTGAGCTTAAACGTCGATTTTAAAAACCCATAACCATAACCAAAAAATTGTATTATAATCGCTATTATAGAAAGTAATGCTACTGTTAATTCTTTGGTACTTATTAATGATAATATAAAGCTTAACGCAAAGTAAGCTCCATAAAGTATTAAAGCGTATTTAAATCCTAAACCAAAAAGTATAATAGAGCATACTAATCCTAGTATAAATATTGAAGGAAACCAATATGTTATTTTTCTAGTTTCTGGATACCAAGAATTGAGTATAGGTCGAGTCATTCCAAATTTATAGACTTGCTTGTAAAATTTGGACCAAGATATACGACGTTTATGATATACATAAGCTTCAGAAATTAATACTGTTTGAAAACCTAGCTTATTTAACCTTATTGATAGATCTGGGTCTTCACCTGGGTGAATTTGTCCAAAACCATTTGTTGCTTCAAAGGCTTTTTTTGAAATTCCCATGTTAAAACTACGAGGTTGAAATTTATCTATACTAGATTTCTTACCTCTAATCCCACCAGTAGTAATAAATGAGGTCATCGAGAAATTTATCGCTTTTTGCAAACTTGTAAACGATTCGTGAGCCGAGTCTGGACCGCCAAAACAATCTATATAATCTCTATTTAAACGCTCTAAAACAATTACTAAATAATTTGGAGGTAATATACAATCTGAATCTAAAATTATGAAATAATCACCTCTTGCAGACCTCATTCCATAATTCCTCGAGCTCCCAGGTCCTGAGTTTTCTTTAAAAAAGTAAGATATATTTAAAATACTTTTATATGTGTTCGCTATGGGTTTAGAAGAAATAGTTGACCCATCCTCTACCAGTACTATTTCAAAAGATTTATCTCCATTTAACTTTGTAAAACTTTCTAACAGCTCTTTAACTTCGTCAGGCCTATTATAAACTGGGATTATAAAAGAGATATCTTTTGTTTTCATACTCATAGGTAACAAAGATAATTAAACCTAATTGAAGATTTATCGAGTTTGAATTTAATCTAAAAACAAAAAGGCATACTAATTAGTATGCCTTTTATATATCTATTTAAAAATCTATTCTTCTATAAATTTATCCATCACAGCTTCACTCACCCCCATATTTGAAAACCCTCCGTCGTTATATAAATTTTGCATGGTTACACGTTTTGTTAAATCACTAAATAGCGTTACTGTATAATTTGCACAATCTAATGCTGTAGCGTTACCTAACGGAGACATTTTTTCTGCATATGAAATAAAGCCATCAAAACCTTTTACTCCCTGACCTGCTGTGGTTGGAGTAGGAGATTGAGAAATTGTATTCACACGTACATTTTTATCTTTACCAAAGAAATAACCAAAACTACGAGCAATACTTTCTAAATAGGCTTTATTATCTGCCATATCATTATAATCTGGAAAAACACGTTGTGCTGCCATATAAGTTAATGCAACTATACTTCCCCATTCGTTCATAGCATTATTTTTATATAAAGTATGCATTACTTTATGAAAAGACATTGCAGAAACATCTGTTCCTTTTTGAGTCCAATCATAATTTTGATCTGTATACGCTCTTCCTTTCCTAACATTAACCGACATACCTATAGAATGTAAAACAAAATCAATCTTGCCTCCTAATATCTCTATAGATTTTTCTATAAGGTTTTGCAAATCCTCTATAGAAGTAGCATCTGCCGGGATAATTTGAGATCCTGTTTTTTCTGCTAGTTCATTAATTTGCCCCATTCGCATTGCTATTGGTGCATTTGTTAACACAAATTGACCTCCTTCTTCGTGAACACGTTCTGCCGTTTTCCAAGCAATAGAATTAGCGTCTAATGCTCCAAATATGATTCCTTTTTTTCCTTTTAGTAAATTATATGACATTACTTTTTGTTTATTTATTTAAATAGTATTTTAATTTTTTGAAAAAAATTCATTTTCCCTTGTATTCTTTGTAAAGATGAATTAATCTCTTCTATATAATTCGAAGCAGTACAATTCATTTTTGCTTGTTTATAAAAATCATAAGCCTTCATAAGGTCATATTTTAATTCATAAGCTTTAGCCATTTGATTAAGAATAACACCTTTATCTACACCTTCAACTTTTAATGATTCTTTTCCAAACTTCAACATTTCTGAATACTTACTTTTATCTATAAGTAAGTAAGAATAATTAGAATAAGCCGAATAATAACCTTTGGAGTATTTTAATGATAATTTATAATGTTTTTCAGCTTTATCATAATTTACCATTTTATAATGATAAATCCAACCTAAATGGTTATGAGCTTTACCATAATCAGGAGAGGTCGTTAATATTTCTAATAATAAATCTCTCCCATCTACAATTTTATTGTCAGTCAATAAAGCATCTGCTTCAAAGAATAAGTTATCTATATCTGACTCACCCATTCATACTTTTAATTTAAATTATGATTCAAATATAACACTAATTCAATAATTGTTTGGCGTGTGCCATCGCTGAAGTTGATATTTCTTTACCTCCAAGCATTTGTGCAATCTCGACAATACGTTCTTCAGAACTTAACTTAACTAAATCTGTATTTGTCTTATCTTCTATATCTGTTTTATACACTTTAAAATGTGTATCGCCTTTTGCTGCAATTTGAGGTAAATGTGTAATCGTAAATACTTGCATACTTTTACTCATTTGTTTCATTATAACTGCCATTTTATTAGATATTTCACCAGATACCCCAGTGTCTATCTCATCAAACATAATCGTAGGCAATTGAATATATTTTGATAAAATATATTTAATTGCAAGCATAATTCTAGAGAGTTCTCCACCTGAAACTGCTTTTTTAAGAGGTTTGAATTCTGTTCCTTTATTTGCTGAAAATAAAAATGAAATATTATCTTTTCCTTCAGGCAAAAACTCTGTCTCTAATTGAACTGAGATATTAAACCTAGCATTTAACATTCCTAAATCTGAAAGAATATTTTGTAATTGTTTTGTTAGTTCTGGGATTACTTTTTCTCTTTGTTGATGTATTATAGTTGCTATTGAATTTAAATCGTTCTCAATTATATAAAGTTCTTTTTTCTTTTTTTCAATATCAGCATCTACATTTTCAGTTACAGCTACTTTTTCGGATAAATTAACTTGTATTTCTAATAGTTCTTCAATAGTTAATGCAGAATGTTTCATCAATAAATTTTGAATAACCTGTAATTTATTGTTTACTTCTTCTAATCTATTAGGGTTTGTTTCTAAGCTTTCTTCTGCATTATTTATTTCTGATGCAACATCGTCTAGTTCTATTAAAACGCTATTGATGCGATTAAATAATTCTGTATAATTACCTGATATATTTGAAAGTTTCTGAAAGCTATTTTTAAGCGTTATAAGTGTGTTTAATATTCCTATTTGATCTTCACTTAATAATTGACGAGATAATTGAAATTCTTCCTTTATATCTTCTATATTATTAAGCATCTCATACTCTGTTTCTAAACGTTCTAAATCGTCAGGAACTAATTTTGCTTCTTCTAATTCGTTTAATAAAAAAGAATTATAGTCGTGTTCTTTTATTGCTTCAGATTTTAATACTTGTAATTGTTCTAATTCTGCTTTACAATTTTTGTATTTCTTAAATGTATTTTTGTAATTTGATAAATTACTTGAATTGTTAGCCAAAGCATCAATAATTTGAAATTGAAACTCGTCATTAATCAATTCCAATGTTTGGTGTTGTGAATGAATATCTATTAAATGTTCACCAAGCACAGCTAATTTATTTAAATTAACTGGAGTATCATTTATAAATGCTCTTGATTTTCCTGAAGGTAGTATTTCTCTCCTAATAATCGTTTCCGGTTCATAATCTAAATCAGCAGCCTTAAAAATAGGTTTCAAATCATAATTAGCAATATCAAAAACAGCTTCAACTATGCATTTTTTAGATACATTTTTGGCATTAGACAAATCTGCTCGCTTTCCTAAAATTAATGATAATCCACCTAAAAGGATAGATTTTCCTGCTCCAGTTTCTCCTGTGATAATAGTTAAGCCATTTTTAAAACTGACTTGTAAATCATCTATTAATGCGTAATTTTTTATAGATAATGATGTTAACAAATGCTATAAATTAAAATTTGAATCTTAATTACAAATGTAACTTAAAAATAAAAATGAAATGAGGCTAAAAGTTAATATTTCGCCACTTGTTAGAATATGTAGGAGCTATTTTATATAATGCATCTACCATATCTTTTATATCTACAGAAGGTCCTCCAGAGAATATATTTTGTATTTCTTCTGCTTTGGCATCAAAAAAAACTCTTAATAGAAATGAATTTGGACGTCTTCTATTCATAACTACAAGTTCATCCATAGTGCTTCCAACAATTTCTTTTCCCTCTTTAGGGTTTTGATGCATTTTATCTAAACCTTCAATATGATATTTATATAACACATTTCTAAATTCTTTAAATGTTGGAGATTGCACGTTATCTATTAAAACAAAGCGTGATTGCAATCCGTCTTGAAGTTTCCATCCTCTAAAATTCTCTTGTTGAGAATAGTTTAAAATTGCTCTTGCTTGATCATAATACTCATCACCTCCATTTAAAGCAAACGCATCTGCATCCATACCTAAAATCATATATACATGAAATGCCAAAACAGAAACTAAATTAGATTCAAATTGATTAGCGCTGTACAACAAATTTTGAAACTCTACATATTCAAATGAAAAATCTCTATCATTAAAATTATAAATAGGTGTACTATAAGATGAGTTATATACAGGTCTAGAAGATTGTACTTGAAGCGAAGCACTAAACTCGTCTCCATTATTACTATTTATAGTAATAAACATACTGCAATTAATACGCTCTTGAGGCTTAAGGGTTTTATTAGTCCATTTACGGTTGTTAATAAATTCTCTTAATTGATTTTCTAAAGTTTTATATACTTGAGCGTTTTCATTCCCTGTTTGTTGAGCATTTACAACAATATTACAATTTAGTTCTTGTGAAAAAGTAACTATTGTAAATAATAATGACAGTATAAATATTATGTTACGCATTTAGTTTTTGTAAAATTTCTCTCATCAAATCTTTTGCTACCTCTGTTTTCGTTTTTAATGGGTATTCATTATAGGTTTCATCTTTATTGATGATAGTTACTTTATTATTTTCACCACCAAAACCAGCTTCCTTATCTTGTAACGAATTTAGTACAATTAAATCTAAGTTTTTTTTCTTAAGTTTTTTTACTGCATTTTCAAATTCATTATTAGTTTCTAGAGCAAACCCTACTAATATTTGATTTTGCTTAATATCACCTAGTGATGCCAAAATATCTTTAGTTTTCTCTAATTCTAATGTTAACGTAGAGTCTTTCTTTTTTATTTTCTGATTTTCAATAAATTTAGGTCTATAATCTGCTACTGCTGCTGATAAAATAGCTACATCTGCATTATTAAAATATTGATGTGTTGCATCATACATTTCTTGAGCACTAACTACTGGTATAACATTAATTAAATTATGATTTGCTGTTTCATGAGTAGGTCCAGAAATTAAAGTTACTTCAGCTCCTAAGTTAGCCGCAGCTTTAGCAATTTCATATCCCATTTTACCACTAGAATGGTTTCCTACGAAACGAACAGGATCAATCGCTTCATAGGTAGGCCCTGCTGTGATTACAATTTTTTTATGATGTAATGGTAGTTTCTTTACAATATCATTTTCCATAAATGCAACAATATCTTCTGGCTCTGCCATTCTTCCTTCACCTATTAACCCACTAGCTAACTCTCCGCTTGTCGATGGTATCATAATATTTCCAAAACTTTTTAATGTAACAAATGAATCTTTTGTTGATTGATGTTTATACATATCTAAATCCATTGCTGGTGCAAAATATACAGGGCACTTAGCTGATAAATATGTTGCTAATAAAAAATTATCACTATTGCCTGTAGCCATTTTAGATAATGTATTAGCTGTAGCTGGTGCGATAAGAAAAAAATCTGCCCAA
Organism: Flavobacteriaceae bacterium; assembly: GCA_003443635.1. NCBI lineage: Bacteria > Pseudomonadati > Bacteroidota > Flavobacteriia > Flavobacteriales > Flavobacteriaceae > Flavobacteriaceae bacterium. The sequence goes on from CP031964.1 coordinate 2,600,169, forward strand.
AGCCCTAAATCAACATGGTTATTCCAAGTATCATTCTCATCATCTTCATTAGTAAAAGATGAAAGTACTGGGTTTTTAGATAGTGTAGATAATGTTAAAGGAGTAACAAAATCTTTTGATGCAAGTGTCATAATGACCTTAACATTTGCACCTGCTTTTATAAATAGTCTTACTAAAGGTGCAGTTTTATAAGCAGCAATGCCTCCTGAAACACCTAAAAGCAAATTTTTGCTTTTTAAAATGGACATCTTTTTTTATTCTTGAGTATCGTTGTCCTTAGTATTTCTATAATAGATTTTATCGTTTAACCACTCTTGAACAGCTAAAGCATGTGGTTTAGGCAATTTTTCATAGAATTTAGATACTTCAATTTGTTCTTTATTTTCAAAAATTTCTTCAAGACTATCATTGTAAGTAGCAAATTCTTCTAATTTATCAATAAGTTCTTTTCTTATTTCTGTATTAATTTGTTCTGCTCTTCTAGATATTACTGAAATTGCCTCATAAATATTTTCTGTAGGTGCATCAACAGCATTTCTATCATAAGTTTCTGTATTTACTGGAGCATTAACTTTCTTTAAATCCATCTTTTATTTTGAATTAACTTTTTGTTCTTTAAAAATTTGCGATTGCTTGGTTAGTTCTTCAAACATTACATTTGCCTTTTCCATATATTTAGATTCAGCAAAAGATTTTTTAAGTGCTTTATAATTTGAAATTGCATTATCTAAACGTTCTTCTTTTTTTATTTCAATACTATTTATTGCTAATTTGTATGAAGAATCTAATCTAAGAAACATTGCTTCTTCTTTTAAAGAAGTTCCTGGGTATTGAAAAATAAAATTATCAAATGATTTTATAGATGCTTGAAAATCCGATATAGTATTATATTGTTTAGCAATACTAAATGCTTTTTTTTCTAGTTTAAAGTCCAACTCTTTAACTAATTCGTTAGCTTCTTTTGTAAACTCTGAATCTGTATATGCATTAATAAACTCTTGTAATTTTCCAATTGCAATTGTGGTAGCTTCTTGTTCTTTTGAAAAAATAGGTGATTGATTATAATAACTCTTAGCTGATAAAAAAGCTAACTCAGCAGCTTTTTCACTTTCAGGATAAACATCAGCAAAAAGTCGCATATGATATGCGGATGCTGCATAATCCCTTTCTTCATAAAATGTAAGAGCATATAAATAATTTAGTTTCTCTGCTTGAGGTTTACCTCTGTACTTTGGTATAATAGGCTCAAATAATTTTTGAGCTTTATCATATTTTCCAGCATCAAAAAGCTCAGTTCCTAAGTTAAATCTAGTAGCTATATCTTCAGATTTCAGTGCTTTTTGATATTCACTACATGAATTAAATGTAATAATTACTAATAATATATAAACAAGCTTTTTCATAAGTTTTTACAAGTTGCAAAAATAGGCATTTATATTGTATTTAAAAAAACTATTATTTAAAGCTAATTTAAATTAGAATTATCACTGTAAATAGCGTTTAAGTAATATTTAACTTTTAAACGTATTTAATTCTTTTATTATTTTATTTCTTAATGTAGCTGAAGCACTAACTAAGGGAAGTCTAACAATATTTTTACACAATCCTAACTCCTCAAATATGGTTTTAATACCTGCTGGGTTGCCTTCTTCAAAAATTAAATTAATACTATTCATTACCTTATAATGAATTTTGTATGCTTCTTTTCCTTTTCCTTCTAAACCTAAATTAATCATAGTAGAAAATTCTTTTGGCAACCCCTCTCCTATTACAGAAATTACTCCAGATCCTCCTGCTAATGTCATTGGTAATGCAATCATATCATCTCCTGAAATAATATGAAAACCTTCTGGTTTGTTCTTTATTAACTCCATAGCTTGTACAATATCTCCTGCAGCTTCTTTAATTGCTACAATATTATCAAAATCGTTAGCAAGTCTTATTGCTGTTTCTGGAAGAATATTACTAGATGTCCTACCTGGAACATTATATAAAATAATTGGCTTAGGAGATACTTGTGATATTGCTTTAAAATGTTGATAAATACCTTCTTGAGTAGGTTTATTATAATATGGAGAAACAGATAATACGGCATCAAAATCTGTTAAATCTGTATGCTGCATTAAACTTACAGCCTCAGCTGTATTATTACTAGCAATACCTATCACTAATGGCAAACGCTTTGCATTAGTAGTGACTATCGTATTTATTACATCTTGTTTTTCTTGTTTTGATAAAGTAACACTTTCTGCTGTTGTTCCTAAAACAACTAAGTAATCGATATCATTATCTATATTATAATTAACTATATTTTTTAATGCATCATGATCAACACTAAAATCATCTTTAAAAGGAGTTACTAAAGCTACTCCTGTTCCTACTAATTTATTCATTATTATATTTTATTAAGTACTTTTAAATATTTAATAACCTCTGTTTTAAAAATTTCGATATCCTTGGATTTTACATCAATAATAAAATCATTAAGTCTTAAATTATTATTTGAAATTCCAATTTTAAAATTAGCTTTTGACGCTGCGCTAACAAGGTTTAATTCTAAATTGTCTTCATTATAATAACTTATTAAAGCATCATACTTTGTATTAATAAATTGCTCTAACTCTACATTATTAATTTTGCCATTCCATCCAAAATCTTTCGAAGAAAAACAAGAATCCCAAGAATTTACTATAGCTGATTTTTCATCAGAAATAAAAGTTATAGTTTTTATATGATTCTCTTTTACTTCAATATCTTTAAAAAAAGATTTAAATGCTTCTTTATCATGAAACTCATTAAAATTAAAAATAACCCCTATTGACTCTATAGGTTTATTATTTATTAATACCTCTCTAGAATCTAGTACTTTATTAATAAATTTAAGGTTAGATTTTTCTTTAAATCGTTTTAGAAACATTTTTTTATTATGTTTTGCAAAGGTACTAAAGAACTTAAATAAATTACACTTGTGTAGTTAAGTTATTAAGTGAATTACAACTATCTAATATTTGTATATTATCTAACAGTAAGGATTAAGAAAAATTGCTAAGAATTGAATTAAAAAAGAGTAGAGATATTCTATTTAGTTTAAACCTCAAGTTGGTTTACATTTGCACTTTCTATTACTTTTTCTTCTCCAACACCACTTAAATTAGCTTGAATATGAAAAAACAAAAAGGCAATAATTAATAAGACAGAATATATCACGCTTAGCATCTCCATGTCAACAACATAAAAATATGCTATTTGTATAACTTCAGAAAAAACGATACACAAAGATCCCAACAATAAATTCATAGCCTTCTTAGAATCTTTATACATATAATTCATTAATGCAACAGTTAAAAGTAGCATTGTTATTATATTATATGAAAACTCCATTAAATGAGTACCGAAATCAGAAAAATAACCGCTTTTTAATGTAACATCAGAGACCAACATAACACAATACACATCAAGAGCTAATAAAACTATTAAATATGTAATATATTTATTGATTATCAATTTAACGTTCATATACTTAAGTATCTCAAACATTAAAAATATATAAGCAACTATATAAAATGTATTTAGTACGTAATAAAGAATATTATCTAGTAGGATATTGGGTTTAAGTAGTTCTAACGAAATAAAGTCAAAAATTTGCGGTATCGAATATAGAATCAAAAAGATTAAGAAACATTTACTCTTTTGTTTAACTGATTTATAATACAATAAGATTAGCATTGGTAATAAAAGCATTTTAACTATACCTGATGCTAAGGATGCATTAAACACCTCAAAAGCAACGAATAGAGTCGCTAGTATTATTAATAATGTTGATATTACCTTTGTTTTACTCAAACGATTAGTTTTTAATCGCTCAAACATAGAAAAATAATTCACTTTATCGATAAAAAAAATCACTTTATCGATGAAATACATATTTTTTTAAGATTTTAAATCAATTTTAAGTAGGAATTCTTCTTCAGATAATATTGAGATATTTAAGTTTTCTGCCTTAGCTTTTTTACTAGGTCCCATATTTGCCCCAGCAATTAAAAAGCTAGTTTTAGAAGAAATAGAACTAGATACTTTACCTCCATTATCTTCTATCAGTTTTTTTAGCTCATTTCGAGATACTTTTTCAAATACACCAGACACTACAAAAGTTTGCCCTTTAAGTTTTTCTGTATGATTAGCTAACTTATCTGCAGAAATTTCAAACTGCACTCCAAATCTGTTTAATCGTTCAATAATTATTCTGTTCTTTTCAATACTAAAAAAATCAATAATACTTTTAGCTATTCGATCTCCAATTTCATCAACAGCAATAAGGTTTTCTATATCAGCATCAATTAAGGAGTTTATAGATTTATAATGCTTTACGAGCTTTTTTGCTACTGTTTCTCCTACATATCTAATTCCCAAGGCAAAAAGCACGCGCTCAAACGGGATTTGTTTAGACGCTTCAATACCATTTATTAAATTCTCAGCAGATTTCTCAGCCATACGTTCAAGTGGAATTACTTGCTCTTTAGTTAACTCATATAAATCCGAATAATTGGTAATCAACCTTTGATTGACTAAAAGTGCAACAGTTTCTCCGCCTAAACCATCAATATCCATAGCCTTTCTGGATATAAAGTGTTGAATACGTCCAATAATTTGTGGCTTACACCCATTATAATTGGAGCAATAATGTTGTGCTTCTCCTTCCTTACGAATTAACTGTGTATCGCATTCGGGGCATTTGGTAATATACTCTGTTATTCGAGAAGTACTCTGACGTTGTTCAAGGTTTACAGCAATAATTTTAGGAATAATTTCTCCTCCCTTCTCAACAAAAACTGTATCTCCTACTCGAATGTCTAATTTTTCAATCTGATCTGCATTATGTAATGAAGCACGCTTTACCACTGTTCCAGCTAATTCAACTGGCTCTAAATTTGCAACGGGAGTGATCGCTCCTGTTCGCCCGACCTGATACGAGATACTATTTAATAGTGTAGATACGCGTTCTGCTTTAAATTTATAAGCCATAGCCCAACGTGGTGCTTTAGCTGTATGCCCCAACTCTTCTTGTTGTTGTAAATCATTAACTTTAATAACAACTCCATCGGTTTCATAAGGTAAATCATGACGATGTACATCCCAATAACTCACAAAATCTAACACCTCATCTATTGAGTTAACTAATTTTGCAGCATCTGGTACTTTAAATCCCCAAGCTTTCGCTTTTTTTAAATTTTCGAATTGAGTTTTAATTCCCAAACGCTCCCCTTTAATACTATATAATAAACATTCTAACGGGCGTTTTGCAACTTCTGCGCTATCTTGTAATTTTAAACTTCCAGAAGCGGTATTTCTAGGGTTTCGATATGGTTCTTCTCCTAAAGCAATTCGTTCTTCATTCATTTTGTGAAATCCAACAAAAGGCAATACAATTTCTCCCCTTATATCAAACCGTTCTGGGTAATCTCCTTTTAGTTGTAAAGGCACAGATTTAATAGTTTTTATGTTAGTAGTAACGTTATCTCCCTGAAATCCATCTCCTCTAGTTACTGCTCGCTTTAAAGCACCATTTTCGTAAGTTAAATTAATAGAAGCTCCATCATATTTTAATTCACAAGTGTACTGTATATCCCCATCTATTAATTTCTTAATACGCTTTTCCCAATCTAATAAATCATCTTTAGAGTATGAATTATCTAAAGAGTACATTCTATTTGCATGAGTAATAGTTTCAAAGTTTTTTGTTACTTCTCCTCCAACTCGTAACGTAGGAGAATTAGCATCGTAAAATTCTGGATGTTTAGCTTCTAACTCTTGGAGTTCTTTCAATTTTACGTCAAAATCAAAATCGCTTATAGTAGCATTATCTAAAACATAATAGTTATAATTATGCTGCCTTAACTCTTCTCTAAGTGTATTTATTTGTACTTCAATAGTCATTAATAGGTGAAGAAATTTATGTTATATTTAAAGCATCTAATATAGTAAAATGCAATTCAAGAAAATAGCTCTCTTTTTAGTTTTTATAAGTTTTTTATCAAGTTGTAATGACACCAAAAACAATGCAGTTATTCCTCAAATTATTCCAATCCCGTCTTCACAAATTCTTTTAAAAGGTGTCTTTAATTTAAATAATTCTACAAGTTTAATTTACGAAGAAGAGTTTAAAGTTGCAGCCCATTTTCTAAAAGAGTTTGTAGAGAATGGAAGCTCTATAAAGCTAAGTACTAGACCTTCTAAACACACTATTTCGTTTATAAAAGATAATTCTATTGTTAACGAAGAAGGCTATATACTTGATATCTCTACGAATATTGTTAACATTAAAGCGAGTACACCAAAAGGAGCTTTTTATGCTGTACAAAGTTTAAGACAATTATTACCTCCTACATTTGAAAATAACAGCTATAAAAATAAATCTGTATCCATTCAAGCATTAAAAATTAAAGATAATCCTCAATTTAGGTATAGAGGAATGCATTTAGATGTTGGCAGGCATTTCTTTTCTGTAGATTTCATAAAGAAATACATTGACGCATTGGCCTTATTAAAAATGAACACGTTTCATTGGCATCTAACGGAAGATCAAGGATGGCGTATTGAAATAAAAAAATACCCCAAACTTACTGAGATTGGTGCCTATAGAAATGAAACACTTATAGGCCATTACAATGATCAGCCACAGCAGTTTGATGGTAAACGTTACGGGGGTTATTACACACAGGAGCAAATTAAAACTATCGTAGCATATGCTAAAAATAAAAATGTAACGATTATCCCTGAGATAGAATTACCTGGGCATTCTCAAGCGGCGATTGCAGCTTACCCAGAGTTAGGGTGCACAGATCAAAAAGTAGAAGTAGCAACTAAATGGGGTGTTTTTGAGAATTTATATTGCCCCAAAGAGAGTACTTTTAAGTTCTTAGAAAATGTTTTAGATGAAGTTATTCAACTCTTCCCGAGTAAGTATATTCATATTGGTGGTGATGAAGCTCCAAAAACACAATGGGAACATTCTAAATTCTGTCAAGACTTCATAAAATCTAAAGGCTTAAAAGATGAACATGAACTTCAAAGTTATTTTATAGCGCGAATAGAACGTTATCTCAACAGTAAAGGCAAACAAATTATTGGCTGGGATGAGATTTTAGAAGGTGGTTTAGCTCCCAATGCCACAGTAATGTCGTGGCGAGGTGTTAACGGGGCTGTTGAGGCTGCAAAAGCACATCACGATGTAATATTAACCCCTACTTCGCATACTTATTTTGATTATTATCAATCTGATAATAATGATGAACCTTTAGCTATCGGTGGTTTTTTACCATTAAAAAAAGTGTACAATTTTAATCCAATTCCCGAAGCTTTAACTTTTGAAGAGTCAAAATATGTTTTAGGAGCTCAAGGTAATGTCTGGACGGAATATATGCCTACTCAAAAACATGTAGAATATATGGCATTTCCAAGAATACTTGCTTTAAGTGAAGTAGTTTGGTCTTTAAATAAGAATAAAAATTATTTAGATTTTGCTAGTCGTGTAGAAAATTTCAATAACCGGCTAGATGCACTTGATATTAATTATGCAAATCATTTGTACGAAATTGATGGAAAGCTTTTAAATAATAATCATATTTCATATCAACTTAATACAATATTACCAGGAAAAGATATTAAGTATACGATAGATGGATCTAAACCAACAATTAATTCTGAAGTTTATACAGAAGCGATTCCAATAACAAAAAGTGTTAATATTAATGCTGCTGTATTTAATAAAAAAATGCAAATAGGTCGCTTATTTACAGAACACATTAATTATCATAAAGCTGTTGGGGGAAAAGTTATCTTAAACGTAAATCCAAATGCAGCTTACAATGCAGGCGGAATAAAAGCATTAATAAATGGTATTAATGGAAATAACAAACGTTACGGTGATAAAGAATGGTTAGGATTTTGGGGTGACGATGTAGAGATTATTATTGATTTAGGTAAAGAAACAGAAGTCAATTCTATTGCAACTCGTTTTTATAATGCTAATGGACAATGGATTTATGCACCTAAGCATATAAAAATTGGCTTTAGTTTAGATGGAAACATGAACAATTTCAATATCAGCTCTTCTGCAGAAATCACTATTTCAAGTTTTAAAACTGAGTTTAATTCAATCAAGGCAAGATATATTAAATTGGAAATTCCTAATTATGGAGTTATTCCAAAAGATCTTCAAGGTGCAGGCAATAAAGCTTGGACATTTATTGATGAAATCGTTATAAATTAAATTATGATCTTAGAAGTTTGTGCAAACTCTTATCAATCTGCTATGAATGCTCAAAATGCAAGAGCACATCGTATTGAACTCTGCTCTGAATTAGCTTTAGGAGGTATTACTCCTTCTTACGGATTATTAAAGCAGGTGATAAAAAATATTAAAATTCCAGTTTTTGTACTAATAAGGCCTCGCAGTGGCAATTTCACTTATTCAGATATAGAGTTTGAAATTATGAAAGAGAACATTAAGTTTAGTAAAAGTTTAGGCTGTGCAGGGATTGTTTCTGGTATTTTAAATGTTGATAACACCATTGACATAAAACGTACTCAAGAATTAATTGAGCTATCTAAACCGTTATCTTTCACTTTTCATCGTGCTTTTGACAGAGTATCAAATCCATTTAAAGCACTACAGCAATTAATTAATTTAGGAGCTGATAGAATCTTAAGTTCAGGGCAATCAAATTCGGCTAGAGATGGTATTGGGCTTTTAAAGGATTTAAATATTGAAGCTAATTCTAGGCTAATTATAATTCCTGGAGGTGGAATAAATTCAGAAAATATATCGTTATTTAAAATTACGGGGTTTAATGAAGTTCATTGCTCTGCAACAACTATAAAATCAGTTATTGAATCACCTAAAATCTCTATGAATAGTGTTAAGTTTTTTGACGAAACAATAGAAGTGGTTTCCGATGTAGACAAGATTAAAGATCTTATAAAGAAAGTTAAAGATTAAGTTCTATCATTTTTTAACCACCTAGCTAGCACTGGGGATTTAAAATCTCTCATTCTTTGGAGAAGAGTTTCAATATTGTTTTCGACAAGTAATAAATTTAAATGTTCCATTTTCAAGAATCCCTTAACTACCATTTGCTCTAACATCTTAATCAAATCATCATAAAAACCATTAATATTCAATAACCCTATAGGCTTTTGATGTAATCCCAATTGAGACCAAGTAATAATTTCGAATAACTCTTCAAACGTACCATAACCACCAGGAAGTGTAATAAACCCATCTGATAAATCATGCATTTTTAATTTTCTCTCATGCATGTTTGTAGTTGTAATAAGTTCACTCAAACCTAAATGAACCACTTCTTTTAATTTTAAAAACTCAGGAATCACACCAATTACTTTTCCGTGATGAGATAGAGTTGTTTCTGCAACAATTCCCATAACTCCTATCTTTGCTGCACCATATACCAAAGTAATATTTTCTTCGGCTAATATTTTCCCTAATTGTTTAGCTTCAGAAAGAATTTTAGCATCATTACCTTCCCTACTACCACAAAACAAAGTAATTGATTTTAATTTGTTCATAATTTCATCGCTTTAATCATTCTATCTTTTCCAAAAAAATCTTGCTTTAATTCAATATTTAAAAACCCTTCATTTTCTAATAATTGAATCATTTCTCCTCCTAGATATTCATTAATTTCAAAATATAAGGAGCCTCCTAAATTTAGTGATTTTTTAGCAAACTGGCTAATTTTGCGATAAAACAATAAAGGATCATTATCAGGTACAAACAGGGCTAAGTGAGGTTCGTTATCTAAAACATTAGGTAGCATTTTTGTTTTTTCTAAATCACGAACATAAGGCGGGTTAGATACAATTATATCAAAGTTTCCGTTTAAATTACCCGTTTGTTTTAAAATATTTACTTCAATAAACTCAACCTCTGCTTTATTAATATCAGCATTAGTTTGAGCTATTTTCAATGCTTCTGCACTTACATCTACACCAGCAAATTTACCATTATGTATTGTTTTAGCTAAAGCAATAATAATACAGCCACTACCAGTTCCAATATCCAATATTTTCTTTTCTGAAGTATTATTTTTTAAATCGCTTACAATCCAATCGACCAACTCTTCAGTTTCTGGTCTAGGAATTAGTGTATTTAGATTTACTTTAAATGGTAAACCATAAAACTCCGTTTCGCCTATGATATATTGTATGGGTTCATTAACTAATAATCTATCAACAGCTTGGCTGAACTGAAATTGCTCTTTTTCAATAATTATTTTATCAAAATTTAAAGGAACATCTATTTTATTTAACTTCAAATAATGCTTAGTAAGCATATAAAAAAATGAATTAGCCTCCTCTTGAGAGTAGTTTTTAGATAACGAACTTAAAATATGTGTTCTTAATTGTTTTAATATCACTATAAATCTTTTAGCATCCAAATATTACAAGAATGATGTCCAGTATTTCCTAATGGTTCTGTTAAATGTTTAAATCCAATTTTTTCATAAAGCGAAATCGCAGTCGTTAATTGTTGTCCTGATTCTAAATAACATTTCTCATACCCCATTTCCCTCGCTATATTAAGGCATTTTTCTAGTATTACCTTACCATATCCTTTACCTCTTAATTCTGGTAAAAAATACATTTTCTGTAATTCACAAATATCGCCATCACCACCTAATAAAGGTTTTATTCCCCCTCCTCCAACAATTTTATAATCCATTTCTATAACATAAAATACTTCTCTATTTCCTTGATAAAAGTCAAATAAATTTAACATCTCTTCATCTTCAAAAGTAGAATTCACTAAAGAAATTTCAAATTCAATAAAAATAGATCGAATAAGCGTTTCCAATATAGCATTATCTTGAGGTTGAATTTCCCTAATTATTATATTGTTGATACTCATTTAATATCTTATTTTTACGCCTGTGAAGATACAGGAAAAATACATAAAACGTTGTATTGAAATTGCTAAAAACGGGTTAGGATCTACAGCACCAAATCCAATGGTTGGTAGCGTTATCGTTTACAAAGATGTCATTATTGGAGAAGGGTATACAAGCTCATATGGAGGTAATCATGCTGAAGTAAATGCGATAGAATCTGTTATCGATAAATCGTTATTATCTAAGGCAACTTTGTATGTCACTTTAGAGCCTTGCTCACATTTTGGAAAAACACCTCCTTGTAGTGATTTAATTATCAGATACAAGATTCCTAACATTGTTATTGGTACTATCGACACTCATTCTAAAGTAGCAGGAAAAGGTATTGAAAAATTAAAAGCTTCTGGTTGTAATGTTACTGTAGGTATCCTAGAAAACGAATGTAAAATGCACCATAAACGCTTTTTCACATATCACAATAATAAACGTCCTTATATTATATTAAAATGGGCAGAAACTAGTAATGGCTTTATTTCTCCAAATCAAAGAGATACAAACCAACCTGTTTGGATCACCAATACAACCTCTAGGCAACTTGTCCATAAATGGAGATCGGAAGAGCAAGCTATATTGGTAGGTACTAATACAGTTTTACATGATAACCCCAGTTTAACGACTAGAGGTTGGAGTGGCAACAACCCAATACGTATAGTAATTGATAGAGAAAACAAATTATCAAAAAAACATAACATTTTTGATGCAGCCGCTAGAACAATTGTTATCTCTGAAAAGAATTCAAATTTTAAAACAGATTTAGCAAAACAGATTTGTGACATTTTATTTGAAAATGAGATTAATTCTATTATAATTGAAGGCGGTTCAAAAACACTTCAAACTTTTATTAATGAAAATCTCTGGGATGAGGCGAGAGTATTTATAGGTTCGAATACATTTAAAAAAGGGATAAACGCTCCTCAGTTAAAAGGGAAATTAATTTCTGAACAAAATATTGATGGTGATTTGCTTAAAACATTCAACAACATAGCTGGTTAAGAAATCCTGCTTTTACGAAAAACATATATGATAAAAACAATTGTATTTGATTTTGGAGATGTCTTTATTAATTTAGATAAAGCAGCTACAGTAAAAGAAATTAATCGTTATTTCGGTTCATTTACTATCGATTATCAATTAGTAGAAATCAATAATGCCTATGAAACAGGAAATGTCACTTCTGAAGATTTTATTAAATTCTATTCAGATTATTTTAAAACAGATAATTCTCAAGTTTTAATTGAAGCTTGGAATGCTATCATTTTAGATTTTCCCGAGTACCGCTTAAAATTTATAGAAGCATTATCTAAATCAAAAAATTATAAACTTATTCTTTTAAGTAACACTAATGCACTGCATATAGAACGTGTAATTAAAAATATGGAGCCTGCCAGATATACTCGTTTTAAAAACTGTTTTGATGCGTTTTACTTGTCTCATGAGATTCATTTAAGAAAACCAAATAATAACGTATATGAATTTGTGTTAAATGAAAATAAATTGATTGCAAATGAAACTTTATTTATAGATGATACAATAGAAAATACAAAAGCTGCATCACAGTTAGAAATTTATACTTGGACACTTCACCCTGATACAGATGATATTATAAATTTATTTACAGCTAAAGCAGAGTTATTTTGATGTATTTATTACTTAGCGTCTCGGCATCTACACTTTTATTTGTCATTTTTAAACTATTTGAAAAATATAAAGTTAACACGCTTCAAGCCATTGTTGTCAACTATATTACGGCATGTATCACTGGTATTTTAAGTTATAATTCTCCAATACATATTAATGAGATCATAAGTTCAAAATGGTTTTATGGCGCTTTAATTCTGGGGTTTTTATTTATTTCGGTATTTAATTTAATGGCACTTACAGCTCAGCGTAACGGATTGTCCGTAGCTTCTGTTGCCAGTAAAATGAGTGTTATCATTCCTGTAATTTTTGGAATTTATATCTATAAAGAAAGTATTGGTATGCAAAAAATAACAGGTATTATCATTGCTTTAATAGCTGTTTATCTTACTTCTGTGAAATCTCAAAAATCCTCTAAAGGATTAAATAAAAGCTTATTATTTCCTTTTTTATTATTTTTTGGATCTGGAGTTATTGATGCCTCCATTAAATATTTAGAAACAACATATGTGTCAAAAAATGGTATTCCAATATTTTCTGCTACTATTTTTAGTTTTGCAGCTACAATTGGGGTGGTTGTATTGTTTATAAAGGCAATAAAAGGGCAATTTAAATTCAATTATAAAAGCATACTTGGAGGTATCTTATTAGGAATCGTAAATTACTATTCCATTTACTTCTTATTAAAAGCTCTTCAGTATAAAAATCTAGAAAGTTCTACATTATTTACCGTAAATAATGTAGCTATTGTAATGGTATCTACTTTAATTGGACTGCTACTTTTTAAGGAAAAAATATCTAAAATTAATTGGTTAGGAATTTTATTGGCTATCATTTCTATAATTATGGTTACTTTGTCATAAAATGAGCGAAAAAGACACTTATAAAACTTTAGCAACCGCTTCAAAAGTTGTTTTATTTAAAGATAAGAATAGTAAATTTTTTGGATACGCTTTCCCAATCTTAAATACCGATGATGTAAAAACTCATATTGAAGCCTTAAAAAAACAACATCATAGTGCCAGACATTGGTGTTATGCTTATCAAATAGGAATAGAAAAGATCACCTATCGAGCTAACGATGATGGGGAACCAAGTAATAGTGCAGGACAACCTATATATGGGCAAATACAATCGTTTGATCTCACTAATATTTTAATTGTTGTTGTTCGTTATTTTGGAGGTGTTAAATTGGGTGTTGGTGGTCTCATAAACGCTTATCGAACAGCTGCGCAAATGGCATTAGAAACTTCTACAGTGATAGAGAAAACTATAAACAATGATTTTTTAATCACGTTTGATTATAAGCATATGAATAAGGTAATGCGAGTTATTAAAGAAAAACAGATTAACATCATTAATCAAAAATTAGAATTAGATTGTCAAATTCATATTTCTGTTCGAAAAAAAGATTCAGAATCTGTGTTTAATCTTTTTGAAAATTTATTTGAAATTAAAATTGAAAACTTATAACGAATAGTTTTGCAGTTTGTCTAAAATAAATTGTGGGCATTTTACAGGTTTATTGGTTTTCATATTTATAAATACCAAAACAGTGTTTCCAAATGTTAAAATTTCATTAGATTGATTTGTAATTTCATATTTAAATTCAATAGCTGCAGTAGGCTCTTTTATAAGTTGAGTTTTTACATTAATTAAATCATCATAATATGCTGATTTTTTGTATTCTAAAGATAAAGAAACTACCGGAAGCATAATCCCATTTTTTTCCATTTCTCTATAAGAAATACCCAAGTTTCTCAACCATTCAACTCTTCCTATTTCTAGGTACTGTGCGTAATTCCCGTGATATACTACCCCCATCTGATCTGTCTCTCCATATCGCACCCTAATTTGAGTTATATGAGAAATTTCGTTGACTATTTTCAATTTTATATAAAATATTTTTGTACATTCATCATCCGATAAACATGAGAAAAAAAAACTTAAAATTCAACTGTTTTGAATTTTTTTATTAAGAATATTGTTCACATATTTGTCTCAAGAAAAATAATAGAGGGAAAACTTATTTTTTTTCATTTCAACTAACTAATTAACTAAAAAACTTTCACTCAAATGAGTCAAACTGCGCAAACGGTATGGGGTAATTGTCTAGAATTTATAAAAGATAATATTCAACCTCAAGCATATAAAACATGGTTTGCGCCAATAAAAGCAGTTAAGTATACTGACAACTCATTAAGTATTCAGGTACCTAGTAAATTCTTTTACGAATGGCTTGAAGAGCACTATGTTAAAATTTTAAAAGTTGCACTCACAAAAGAGTTAGGGGAAAATGCCAAACTTGTTTACATTATTAAAATGGAAAACACTTATGGTAATAAACAACCATTTACTGAAAAAATACCAAGCGCAAATAGAAGTGGTTTAAAATCTCAAAATGTAGAAGTTCCTCTAAAGAACAAAAATCCTGAGCTTAAGAACCCATTTGTAATTCCTGGTATTAGAAATGTAAAAATTGAATCTCAATTAAACCCTAATTATAGCTTTGAGAACTTTTTAGAAGGAGATTCTAATAGACTAGCCAGAAACGCAGGTATTGCTGTAGCAAATAAACCAGGAGGCACATCCTTTAATCCATTACTTATTTTTGGAGGTGTTGGATTAGGTAAAACTCATTTAGCTCATGCTATTGGGGTAGACATAAAAGATAAATATCCTGAAAAAACTGTTTTATATATTTCTGCTGAAAAATTTACTCAGCAATATATAGATGCTGTAAAGAAAAACAATAGAAATGATTTTATTCATTTTTATCAAATTATAGATGTTCTTATTATAGATGATGTTCAGTTTTTATCTGGAAAATCTGGAACACAAGATGTATTTTTTCACATATTTAATCACTTACATCAAAATGGCAAACAAGTTATTTTAACAAGTGATAAAGCACCTGTAGACATGCAAGATATTGAACAACGTTTATTATCACGTTTTAAATGGGGACTATCTGCAGAATTACAAAATCCTGATTTTGAAACTAGAGTTTCTATATTGAAAAACAAATTATATCGTGATGGCGTAGATATGCCCGATGATATTGTTGATTATGTAGCAAAAAACATTAAATCTAATGTAAGAGAGCTAGAAGGTGCTATAATTTCTTTGATTGCTCAATCTTCTTTTAATAAAAAAGAAATTACTATTAATCTTGCAAAAGATGTTGTAGAGAAATTTGTAAAAAACACTAAACGAGAGGTTTCTATAGATTATATACAAAAAATAGTATCAGATTATTTCCAGATGGATGTAGATACACTTCAATCTAAAACAAGAAAACGTCATATAGTTCAAGCAAGACAATTAGCGATGTTTTTTGCAAAGAAATTCACTAAAGCTTCACTTGCAAGTATAGGGTCTCAAATTGGGAAACGTGATCACGCTACTGTTTTACATGCATGCAAAACAGTAGATAACTTATCCTCTACCGATAAACAATTTAGAAAATACGTAGAAGATCTCACTAAAAAATTATCTATTTAATTCAAATACACTTTAATATGATTAAAGTATTAATGGTTTGCCTGGGAAATATTTGCCGCTCACCATTAGCAGAAGGTATTCTAAAATCTAAATTACCTAAAGACAATTTTTTTATTGATTCTGCTGGAACTGCAAATTACCATGTTGGAGAGAAACCAGATAAACGTTCGATAGCTATAGCTAAACAATATGATATAGATATTTCTTTTCAAAAAGGAAGGCAATTTAAAACATCAGACTTTGACACTTTTGATTTGATATATGTTATGGATAATTCTAATTACAATAACGTAATTGCATTAGCCAGACACAATACTGATATCAAAAAAGTAAAACTAATTTTAGATGAATTAAATACTGGCACTAACTTAGAAGTACCAGACCCATATTATGGAGGCGACAAAGGATTTGAAAATGTATATCAAATGTTAGATAAAGCTTGTAATAATATAGCAAAAAAACTAAACTAACTATCAGTTATAAATTGCAATAACATAGATTTTTGTAAATTTAGATCAGCTAACTTAAAAACCTAAATCGTGGATAGTGAAAAAGGGAAATTATACTTAATTCCTACTAGACTTGGAGAAAATGCGCCTTTAGAAGTACTTCCAATATCTGTAAAGAAAATTATAGAACAAGTTGATTATTATATTGTTGAAAATGAAAAAACAGCACGTCGTTTCATAAAAGCCATTAGCTCTAATAAATCTCAACAATCTTTAAAAATAAATATCTTAAATAAGTTTACAGATCAGAATGAATTATCATCTTTTCTTAATCCGTGCTTAGAAGGTAAAAATATAGGCTTGTTATCTGAAGCGGGATGCCCTGCTATTGCAGATCCAGGTTCAGATATTGTAAACATCGCTCACCAAAAAGATATTAAAGTTATTCCTCTGGTCGGTCCTTCATCAATTTTATTAGCATTAATGAGTTCTGGCATGAATGGCCAAAGCTTTACTTTTAACGGGTATCTTCCTATAGAAAAAAATGAACGAAAAGCGTATTTAAAAAAATTAGAACGTTTATCTTTTGAAAATAATCAATCACAATTATTTATTGAAACACCTTATCGAAACAATAAAATGCTACAAGATATTTGTATTGCTTTACATAAAAACACAAGAGTATGTGTAGCTTGCGATATTACTCTTCCTACTGAATATATAAAAACAAAAACTGTATTAGACTGGAAGCATACAAATGTAGATTTACACAAACGCCCAGCAATGTTTATTATTCATAAAGATTAGAAACTTATTAAAGTAGAGAAATTTTAGCTTTTTTGTCGCCAACGATATCTGTAGTATCATAACCTGAGAAACGTTTCAGGTAATATCTTAAAGTTGTTCCGTATGCATCAGTAAAACCAATAGCACCGTAACTTCTTAAATATTTTTTCACACTCCCCGGCCCCGCTAAATGTGCTGCTGCTAAGATACCCGATTCAGTAACGAGAACGCCGTCTATAGTTCTACCTACAAATTGCTTAATATCTCTTCTAAGAACCCATTTGTTACGTTCTGCATTGGCTATAAAAGCTTTTTCTTGCAATTCTGGATTATTTAAAAAAGCTCGTGTATTATATATTCCTAGTACATTTAAAGTACTTCTTCCAAACTGATATTTACCTAAATACCCTAGTGTATTAACCACAAAATAATTACCTCTAGACTCTTTAAACGCTAAAGCTTCTTTAAAACCAACAAAAGATTTACCTAATTTTGGTGTTAAAAACTGTTCGTTATCATCTTCAATATTCATAGCAATATCTTCAGAAACAGTATAATTTAACTCTAAACACTGAGTTGCATATGTTTCCAAATCAATCTCATTATCAGCACTTAAAGCAATATACAAGCTTGCAAAAAGCACTAACGGAATCACTGAATAATATATTACATGTTTATACATAATATGAATTTTAAAAGCACTTTGTAGGGCTTTAAATTTCAGCGTGCAAAATTAGATTTTTTTTTGATAATATCAAAATTATTCGTTTAAGAGCTATTTTTTGAAGTACAATAGATGAAATGCACTCCTTATTTGGCTATTAATTCTTAAAAAATCGAGAAGGTTTGATCTCATAAAAACCTTGAAATTGATTATAGCTTATTAAACGAAGTTGTAACCTTCATAAAATCAATAACTAAATTAAATTAAAATATTTTGTGATTTTTAAATAGCCCTTAAAGTTATTAACGGCTTCATTAACAACTCATTGTTTACAAGAAGTCTAAAATATAATCTATTATTAAAAAAGAATTTAAATTCTAAAAAACGAGCTATTATCGTGCAGTTTCATCAACTAAAAGCTATTTTCTAATTCCTTTTTGATTTAAATACCGTTGATATTCACGAGCATTTTGACCGTGCTGAGCTATAGTTTTTGCGAATTTATGGAATCCTGGTTTTTGTGCATTTGCAGCAAAGAAAAAATAATCATGCTTTTCATAATTTAAAACAGCATCTATTGCAGAAATATCTGGCATAGCGATTAAACCTGGAGGTAATCCCGCATTTTTGTATGTATTATAAGGAGAGTTTATCGCTTTATGAACATTTAAAACACGTCTAATAATAGTGTTTTTATATTTAGGTAGTTGGTATGCTGCAAACTTTATAGTTGGATCCGCATCTAAAGTCCATTTATTTTTCAAACGATTAATATACACGCCAGCTATTTTTGGTTGCTCTGTTTTTTGTTTTGATTCCTCATATACAATAGATGCTAATGCAATAACCTCATCACGATTTAAACCTAAATCTTTAGCTTTTTTTAATCGAGAGTCGTTCCAAAAACGATTGTATTCTTTCAACATTCTGTTTCTAAATTCATCTGCAGATGCATTCCAAAACAATTCATAACTATTAGGCAAATACATTCCTAAAGCTGTTGCTGTTGTAAATCCATTTTTTAAATAAAAATCTGAATCCTTAAACGAATTAAGTAACGAAAGACTATCTATTTCTAATTGACTAGCTACTCGTCCAGATAAAGCTTCTAATGAATTCTGATTATTAAAAGATACACGCACAGGAATATTATTGCTCCGTATAGAATTAATAATATCATTATTAGTCATATTCTTTTTAATAACATATTTACCTGCTTTAATATTAGTGGTATATTTTTTTCTAGCGGCCAAAGCATCAAAAGTTTTAATATCTTTTAACAATGGGATCAAATCTTCACGCACATCATTATAAGTAGCATTTGTATTCACATAAATATAAGCTTCATTATTACTAAATGCTGTATTTGCCACAAACATTGCAGAGTACACATAATACGCAAAGTAAGCAGCTATTACCAATCCTATTAAAGCTATCGCAAGAAATATTTTTTTAAAGTACATTTGTATGTATAAGTTGAAATAAATATTCGTTTTTAAAAACTCCGTTTACAAGGTTCCAATCTTTTTTTAATCCTACCTTTTTAAACCCTTGCTTAACAAATAAATTAATACTTGCAGTATTCTCTTCGGAGATATTACAATAAAGCTGATGCAAATTTAAATGCTTAAAACAGTAATCGGTAAGCAAATTTAAGGCTTCAAACCCATATCCTCGTTTTCTATCGGTCTCATTTTTTATCAAAACACCTATCCCAGCACGATGATTTGCGATATCAAAATCAAAAATATCGATCATTCCTAAAGCTTCATTTTCATAATCAGAAATCACTAATCTAAGTTGTTTCACTTCATAAATATCTTTATGTGAGTGTTCTAAATATTGTTTAATTAGAAATTTAGAATATGGAGTTTTTGTATTGCTAATTTCCCAAATAGTTTCATCATTTTCAATCTTATGAATAAACTCAAGGTCGTCAGGTTCAAGAGCACGAAGATATATATGTTCTCCTTTTAAGGTTACCATTCTATTTCACCTTTAAATACTTGAGTTGCTGGCCCAATAAGCCAAATATCGTGATAAATATTATTTTCTTTATTAAAAGATACCTGTAGAGTTCCTCCTTTAGTTTTTAGATTTATAAGATCATTATCCGTTTCTTTATTATGATGCATTGCTAGGGCTACTGCCGTAACTCCAGTTCCGCAAGACAATGTTTCATCTTCTACGCCACGCTCATAAGTTCTCACAGAAAATGTATTATCATTTAATTTTTCAACAAAATTCACATTAGCGCCAGCATTATTGTATGGACTTCCATAACGTATCTCAGATCCTTTTGTTTTTACATCTAAATCAGGTAAGTTGTTTTCAAATTGAACATGATGTGGTGATCCCGTATCTAAAAATAAATGTGAATTATAATTTTCAATATTGGTTACATCTTGCATTTGTAACTTCACTATATCGCCATCTACAATGGCATGATGTACACCATCGATAGCTTCAAAACTAGCTTTATCATTAATAACACCTAAATAGTTTGCAAATGAAGTTATACATCTTCCTCCATTTCCACACATAGAGCTTTGGTTACCATCAGCATTATAATAAACCATTTTAAAATCTAATTCAGAATGATTTTCTAACAAAATTAAACCATCACCACCTATGCCAAAACGTCTGTCGCATAAAAAATGAACTAATTTGGTATCTTTTTTGTTGAAATTATTTTGACGATTGTCAATTATTACAAAATCGTTACCTGTACCTTGATATTTATAAAAAGTATGTGTCATATAATAATGTTTATTCTAAAAATTAGGATTTATATGCAACACTCATAATAATTATAAGTCTTTATATTTAAAACTAATAGTTACAAATGTTTATTGAAAGATTTAGATATAAACTGGGACAAAGATATAAATATTAACTCGTATTTTATGCTGTTAAAAACGCGTTAAATTTAAAAAAACGAATCAATATTTAATTAACTTTAATCGTTAGTTAATTATAAATTTATAAAACCGAAAACGAAGATGAAAAAGACTTTAACACTTATTTTAGTTTCTGCTTTAGGCGGAGTTTTAACATTAGTTGGCTATAAAACTTTAATTGAACCAAATAATAGCATTGCTTATGAAGAAGTGCAACAGCCTGTTACTAGGTTCATTCCAGCTTCATACTCTACTACAAACACTAATTTAACTTCCTTAGAAACCCCTGATTTTGTTTTTGCTGCAGACAAAACAATCCATTCTGTAGTACATGTTAAAAATACTGCTAAAAGCAATAATTCTGGATTAACAGCTTTTGAGTTATTCTTTTCTGGAGGCAGGGAGTCAAGACCACAAATAGGCACTGGTTCTGGAGTTATTATTTCTCCTGACGGTTATATTATAACAAACAATCATGTTATAGAAGGTGCTGAATCTATTTCAATTACTACCAACGACAATAAAATTTACGAAGCAAATTTGGTTGGCACAGATCCAAAAACAGATATTGCTTTATTAAAAATAGATGCTGATGAAGATTTACCATATACTGCTTTCGGAGATAGCGATACTGCCAAAATTGGTGAATGGGTATTAGCGGTTGGAAATCCTTTTAATTTGACATCTACCGTAACTGCTGGAATTATTAGTGCTAAATCTAGAGATTTAGATAAACGTGGCAGAAATACACAATCTTTTATACAAACAGATGCTGCCGTAAATCCAGGGAATTCTGGTGGAGCTTTAGTAAATATTAATGGTGATTTAATTGGTATTAATACAGCAATTACATCACAAACTGGATCTTATGTAGGGTACTCATTTGCAGTACCAAGTAATATAGCTCGTAAAGTAGTTGAGGATCTTTTAGAATTTGGAAATGTTCAAAATGGAATTTTAGGGGTTTCTGGAGAAGCTCTTAATAGTGAAAATGCTGCAATTTTAAATATTGATATCACTGAAGGGTTTCATGTTAGTGATGTTGAAATTGATTCTGGAGCAGATAAAGCAGGGGTTAAAAGTGGAGATGTTATTAAAAAGCTGGATGATGTAAAAATTTCTAAATTCTCAGATTTAAGAGGGTATTTAGGAGCTAAACGCCCTAATGATATCGTAAATCTAACCATCCAAAGGGGGAATACAGAAAAAATAATTCCTGTCACTTTATCTAAAAGTGAAATATCTACTATAGAAATATTAGATATGAATTTAAGAAATATTCCTCAAGGCATAAAAGACGAATTTGGCTTAGATAATGGTGTAATCATTTCTAACACAGAGAACTATCAACTATATAGAAATTATGGCGTGAAAACTGGCTATATTATAACACATATTAATGATACTCCTATTAAAAAGATAAGTGATATTAATAAACTAAAAGAAAAATATGGTACTGATTTTGAGAAAAAGATTTATAAAATTAAAGTACTTAATCGCTCTGGAGAGCAAAAAAGAGAAATTACTTTAAAATAAAAAATATTTTTTTTCTCAGAAAAACCCTTAAAACTTGGTAATAAGTTTTAAGGGTTTTTTAATTAAAAAACACAACTAAAACGCTTGAAATGTATTATTTTTGCGGCAAATTTTAACAACACAACTAAAATCATAATACAATGAGTGTTAACGAAACTTACGAAAAAGAATTAGCATTTCAAGCAGATCGTAGAAGAGCTACTGTAGAGTTTATTAAAATAGTTAGTGATTTATGGTATGACAAATCCATAGAACTAGTTATTTTTAGAAACCCTTTGATCGATAAAAATGTTAGCGAGATATTAAACCTTCACGAATATGCTGGAGAATTTGTTCAAAAACCGATTTCTATTTTTGATTCTGTTGAGATTGCACAAGCAATTAAAACTCTAGACATTCCTCCTGCTAAACTTGACATCGGTAAGTTAACTTATGAGTATCATTTAGAAGATGATAAATACAATAATGCTACTGCATTTGTTGCCGATAAATTAAAAGATGCAAGTGACAATGAAACAATCACCCCTAAAGATGTAGTATTATATGGTTTTGGTAGAATTGGACGCTTGGTTGCTCGCGAATTAATGACAAAAACTGGGAAGGGTAGTCAATTACGTTTAAGAGCTATTGTTACTCGTGGTACAATTAACGAAACTATATTAGAAAAAAGAGCTTCGTTATTACGTAATGATTCTGTACATGGCGATTTCCCTGGAACGGTGATCGCAGATGTAGCAAATGAAGCTTTAATTATTAATGGAACTACTGTTAAAATAATTTCTGCAAATGCACCTGAAGATATCGATTATACTATTTACGGTATTAACAATGCTTTAGTTATAGATAATACTGGGGCATTTAGAGATAAAGAAGCATTAAGTTGTCACTTAGCCTCTAATGGCGCAGATAAAGTATTATTAACTGCACCTGGTAAAGGAGTACCAAATATTGTACATGGTGTTAACCAATTCGAAAATAATCCAGACGAGATTGATATTTTCTCTGCGGCATCTTGTACTACAAATGCTATTACTCCTATTTTAAAAGCCATAGAAGATTCGTTTGGTGTAAAGCACGGGCATTTAGAAACAATCCATGCCTATACTAATGATCAAAATTTAGTAGACAATATGCACAAAAAATACCGTCGTGGTAGAGCAGCTGCATTAAATATGGTTATTACGGAAACTGGTGCTGGTAAAGCAGTAAGCAAAGCATTACCTGTTTTAGAAGGTAAATTAACCTCTAACGCAATTAGAGTTCCTGTTCCTAACGGATCTTTAGCAATATTAAATTTAGAAATAGAAAAAGAAACTTCAACAGATGCTGTAAATGCGATTATTAAAAAATATGCATTAGAAGGTGATTTAGTTGAACAAATAAAATATGAGTTAAGCGACGAATTAGTATCAAGTGATATTGTTGGAAGTTCTGCTCCAGCTATTTACGACAGTAAGGCTACAATTGTTCGTGAAGATGGTAAAAATATTGTATTATATATATGGTATGACAATGAGTATGGTTATAGTCATCAAGTAATCAGGTTAGCTAAACATATCGCTAAAGTAAGACGTTTTACATATTATTAGTGATTTAAAACGTCCAAAATTTTAGTTTCATCGTATAATAATTAAGCCCCACATTTCGTGGGGCTTAAAAATTTAATATTTATATTGCTAACGTTTTTAATCAACTCTAAATCAACTATCAAATGAAACATTTCTTTACTCTTGTTTGCCTTCTTATATTTAGTATTTCTATCGGTGCTCAAGATAATACTGAAAAACAACCTACAACATCAATTAATGAAGGCACTATAGCAGATCAATTTGAATTTGTTATAAAAAAATCCAGTAATTGGAGGGATGAAAAAGGGCAATCTTATGAGGTTATTAAAAGAAATTTAATGATAACTCTTAAAGAACATACTTTAGACTCTATAAAAGCATTTCAAAAAAGATTAGATGACACAAACAAAATTGTTAATACACAACAGAACGAAATAAACGATTTAAAATCTAATCTAACGACTACTCAATCTACATTAGATGCTACAAATATCGAAAAAGATAGCATGTCTTTGTTAGGTTTGCAATTAAGCAAAACATCTTATAATGTATTAATGTGGTCTATTATTGCTGCTTTGTTAGCTTTTTTGTTAATGTTTATTTTTAGGTTTAAAAATAGCAACGTCATTACAAAAGCAGCTAAAAAAGCATTAGCAGAAACTGAAGAAGAATTTGAAGAGCACCGACGAAATGCTCTCGAACGTGAACAAAAAGTGCGTCGCCAATTACAAGATGAAATTAATAAACAAAAAGGCATTTAAAACCCCTTCTATTTTATATTTAAAAAATCCGTAATTTTCGTTACGGATTTTTTTATACCTTAAAATTTATCAAATGAAAATTTTAAAAGCACAACTAGAACATTTAAATGATATTGCTCCACTATTTGACGGTTATAGAGTTTTCTACAGGCAACTTTCTAATTTAGAAACCGCGAAAGCCTTTATAAAAGAGCGCATAGAAAAACAAGAGTCCATTATTTACATCGCATATATAGATAATACTGCGGTAGGCTTTACACAATTATACCCTCTATTTTCATCAGTGTCTATGAAACGGATGGAACTACTAAACGATTTATATATCCATCCTGATTATAGAAATAGAGGTATTGGTAAAGCTCTTATTGGTAAAGCAAAATTATTTTGCAAAAATAATAACAGTAAAGGTTTAGCAATACAAACTGAAATAACTAACAGAGCTCAGCATTTATATGAACGTTTAGGTTTTATAAAAGACCCTGATTTGCATTTTTTTTGGACTAATAATGAATAAAATGCTACTAAAAAAGATTTGGTTTATCTAACAAAACCACGATAGATCAATAATCAAAACCTCAAACAATTCAATTATCTTTGCATTTATAAAGAATGATTAATGCGAATTGATATTATCACCGTTTTACCAGAATTATTAAAAAGCCCATTTGAAGCTTCTATTTTAAAACGTGCTATTGAAGCTAATCTAGTAGAAGTACACTTACATAATCTTAGAGACTATACCGCTAACAATTATAAATCTATAGACGACACACAATTTGGAGGTGGTGCAGGAATGGTAATGACTATCGAACCTATCGATAAATGTATTTCTAAACTTAAATCTCAAAGAGATTATGATGACATAATCTATATGACTCCAGACGGAGAAACATTAAATCAAGGAATTTCTAATACACTTTCTTTAAAAGAAAACATCATTATTCTTTGTGGTCATTATAAAGGAGTCGACCAACGTGTACGAGACCATTTTGTAACTCGAGAGATATCTATTGGTGATTATGTACTCTCTGGAGGCGAATTAGGAGCTGCAGTATTATGTGATTCTATTATAAGATTAATACCTGGGGTTTTGGGTAATGAAACTTCTGCCCTAACAGATTCGTTTCAAGATGGATTATTAGCTCCGCCTATTTATACAAAACCAAGAGAGTATAAAGGGCTAAAAGTTCCAGAAGTGTTATTTAGTGGTAACTTTCCTGAAATCGAAAAATGGCGTGAAGAACAAGCTTACAAAAGAACAAAAGAGCGGCGTCCAGATTTATTAAATGATTAATTTCAACACTATTACATTATAAAATATTTAATTGAGAGCTTTATTTTTTATAAAGAGTTTCAATTAGCTATAAAAAATAAATTTATAATTGTACATTCTTAATTATTAACTATATTTGCACGCAATTTTGGATTAACCTCTGGCGAGAATCGTGAATGTTATTTCAAACTAACTATAAAATAGATTTAAAATGGAATCTTTAATAAAGTTTGTACAAGACGAATTTGTAACAAGAAAAGATTTTCCTGAATTTGGAGCTGGTGATACTGTTACAGTATACTACGAAATTAGAGAAGGAAACAAAACGCGTACACAGTTCTTTAGAGGTGTAGTATTACAACGTAGAGGGACTGGAAGTTCTGAGACTTTTACAATTAGAAAAATGTCTGGAACGATTGGTGTAGAACGTATTTTTCCTATTAACTTACCTGCACTTCAAAAAATTGAAGTGAATAAAAGAGGTAAAGTCCGTAGAGCTAGAATCTTTTACTTTAGAGGTCTTACTGGTAAAAAAGCAAGAATTAAAGAAAAAAGACACTAGTAGTACTAGAGTACTTTTAGGAGTTAAAATAATAAAAAGCCTTTATTTCAAAAATATTGAAATAAAGGCTTTTTCATGCTTATTAACAATTGTTAATAAAATTGGTTTATAACAGGTTGATATCTAATTGTTTAAAAAATTTGGATTTTTAAAATGTTATACTAAATTAGCAAAAGAGTTAAGGAAAAAATTATGAAAATTAATTTTAAGTTATTTCGATAACTTGTCTTAACTTAAATAAAGAAACGTTCTTTATATAATTGTTTTTTGAAGTTTTTAGATAGCATATGTATGTATGAATAATCGAAAAAACTATGATATTTTAATAATCACTTCACACCTTTGGTAGGGAATGGTTAATGAGATTGAAAGCTTCTAAGTTAGTTTAATCGAAAGAAAAAATTAATAACGAAACAACGCTTTTGAGAAAATAAGTCGTGAAAACGAAGTGTTTTTGATTTGGGGTCAAGAAAAACAATTAACGAAACATTTTAGTAACAGGTCAATACATTTTGGCGTTACATTATAAAATGTTTCATTTGAAATAGTAATACTTGAATTGAAACCAGTTTGTATTAAGTGTAAGCTTATTAAACTAAGTGCTAACTAAACGTTAGATAGATCACGTAACTATTTCAAAAGAAAGCCATGTCAAAATAGTTAAATCTATACTGATATGGCTTTTGTTATTATATCCTTTTTGTATATTCAACTATATACTAATTAGTTCTAGTAATGAATCTTCCATTTATATCTGATAAAACATTTAAAAGTATTAACCATAATATTAATCTACTAGCTAAAGGCGAATATGATAATTGTAAATTTTATGATTGTAATTTTGAAAACTCAGATATTTCTAATATTGTATTTTTAGAATGCACATTTATTGATTGTAACTTTAGCAATGTAAATATAAAACATACTACTTTTAAAGATGTTGAATTTATTAATTGCAAACTTCTTGGGTTACAATTTCAGAATTGTAATGATTTTCTTTTATCATTCAGTTTTAAGGAGTGTTCTTTAAATCTATCATCGTTTTATAATGTAAAAATAAAAGGAACTTTGTTTGTAAATTGTAAATTACAAAACGTAGATTTTACAAACACAGATGCTTCTTTAGTACAATTTAAAAATTGCGATCTAAGTAATGCTATTTTTGAAAACACTAATCTTGAAAAAGCAAATTTTAAAACAGCCTATAACTTTTCTATCAAGCCAAAATTAAACCATTTAAAACAAGCTAAGTTTTCTAAAGAAAATATCATTGGACTTTTAGATACTTATAACATTATTGTAGAATAACTTGTAATTAATCTTGTAAATTAAAGACTCAATAATTGCTAATTACATAAAATTAAACATTGATTATTAAGAGGATCATAAAACTAAGCCTATACATAAGTTTCACACTAAATAAGCGTAGCGAATTATGTATATTTGCTCTTCTTAAAATGAAATAGTTCTCATTTAAACTACTAACATATAACTATGGCAAATACTCCAACAATTATTTATACAAAAACAGATGAAGCGCCTGCATTAGCAACACATTCACTGTTACCTATTGTAAAATCGTTTACAGCATCATCTGGTATTAATATCGAAACAAGAGATATTTCTCTTTCTGGACGTATTATCGCAAACTTTCCAGATTTCTTAAATGATGATCAAAAAATATCAAATGCATTAACCGAATTAGGAGAATTAGCAAAAAATCCAGAAGCTAATATTATAAAACTACCAAATATTAGTGCTTCAATACCTCAGTTAAAAGCTGCAATTGTAGAATTACAATCTCATGGATATGATTTACCAAATTATCCAGATGAGCCTCAAAATGATGATGAAAAAGAGATAAAGCAACGTTATGATAAAATTAAAGGTAGTGCTGTAAATCCAGTATTACGAGAAGGTAACTCAGATAGAAGAGCTCCTAAAGCAGTAAAAAGCTTTGCTCGTAATAATCCGCATAGTATGGGTGCTTGGTCTTCAGATTCTAAAACACACGTAGCTACAATGGAGCATGGCGATTTTTGTCATAACGAAAAATCAATTACCATTCCTGAAGCTTCAGATGTAAAGATTGTACATCAGGATATTAATGGAAATACAACTGTTTTAAAAGAAAATGTATCGCTTCTTGCTGGGGAAATTATTGATGCATCAGTAATGAGTAAAAAAGCATTATTAGAGTTTTTATCAAAACAAGTTGCAGATGCTAAAGCTAAAGATGTTCTGTTTTCATTACACATGAAAGCGACTATGATGAAAGTTTCTGATCCTATCATTTTTGGTCATGCAGTAACTATATTTTTTAAAAATCTTTTTGAAAAGCATGAAAGTACTTTAAACGAAATCGGAGTTGATGTTAATAATGGTTTTGGTAATTTATTAGCAAATCTTCAAGAATTACCTGAAGATAAGCGTAAAGAAATAGAACAAGATATTGAAGCTGCTTATAATAATGGCCCCGCTTTAGCAATGGTAAATTCAGATAAAGGTATTACTAACCTTCATGTTCCTAGTGATGTTATTATTGATGCTTCCATGCCTG
Source organism: Flavobacteriaceae bacterium (assembly GCA_003443635.1). Taxonomy (NCBI): domain Bacteria; kingdom Pseudomonadati; phylum Bacteroidota; class Flavobacteriia; order Flavobacteriales; family Flavobacteriaceae; species Flavobacteriaceae bacterium. Next base: position 2,629,337 of record CP031964.1, read on the forward strand.
CAATGATTCGTACTTCAGGGCAAATGTGGAATGCAGAAGGAAAACAACAAGATACTAAAGCTGTGATTCCAGATAGTAGTTATGCAGGAATTTATACAGCAACTATAGATTTTTGTAAGCAACATGGTGCTTTTGATCCAACAACCATGGGTACAGTTCCAAATGTTGGTTTAATGGCTCAAAAAGCTGAAGAATATGGATCTCATGATAAAACATTTGAGATTCCTTCTAATGGAAAAGTAAGTGTTATTGATGTTTCTGGAAATACATTAATTGAGCATTCTGTTGAAACTGGAGATATTTGGAGAATGTGTCAGGTTAAAGACGCTCCTATCCAAGATTGGGTTAAATTAGCAGTAACAAGAGCAACTGCAACTCAAACACCTACAGTATTTTGGTTAGATCATAACAGAGCTCATGATGCAGAATTAATTAAAAAAGTAAATACTTATTTACCTAATCATAATACTACAGATTTAGATATTAGAATTTTATCTCCTATTGAAGCAACACTTTTTACTTTAGATAGGATTAAAGATGGAAAAGATACTATTTCTGTAACAGGAAATGTATTAAGAGATTATTTAACCGATTTATTTCCAATTCTAGAATTGGGTACAAGTGCAAAAATGTTATCTATTGTGCCATTAATGAATGGAGGTGGTTTATTCGAAACAGGAGCTGGTGGTTCTGCTCCAAAACACGTGCAACAATTTGTAGAAGAAAATCATTTACGATGGGATTCATTAGGAGAATTTTTAGCTTTAGCTGTATCTCTTGAGCATTTAGGAACTTCTAACAATAATTCTAAAGCATTAGTATTATCTGAAACATTAGATGATGCAACAGAAAAATTATTAGCTAATAAAAAATCTCCTTCAAGAAAAGCTGGCGAATTAGATAATAGAGGGAGTCATTTTTATTTAGCATTATATTGGGCAAAAGGTCTAGCAAATCAATCTAAAGATGATGCTTTAAAAGCACAATTTACACCTATCTATGAGCAATTAAATACAAATGAAGAGGTTATCGTTAATGAGTTAAATTCAATTCAAGGTCAATCTATAAACATAGGTGGATATTATGAATCTAATGAAGAGTTAACAGGGAAGGCAATGAGGCCAAGTGTAACTTTAAATAAAATTATTGATGCTATTATAGTATAGATAATTCATTATAAAATAAATATAAAAGCTCCTTCTTGGGGCTTTTTTTATATTAATCATCTTCAATTAATTTGAAAATTAAAATTGTATTTTTGAAAGTATGGATTTTATTAAAACAACAGAGCAAGATTCTAATTATAATAACCTAGAAAGCATGCCGCTTCTTGAATTATTAACCAATATAAATAATGAAGATAAATCAGTACCGTTAGCAGTAGAGAAAGTATTACCACAAATAGAAAAGCTAATTGCTCAAATTGTTATTAAGTTAAAGTCTGGAGGACGTTTATTTTATATTGGAGCGGGTACTAGTGGGCGTTTAGGTATTTTAGATGCTTCTGAATGCCCTCCTACTTTTGGTGTCCCGCACGAACTAGTAATTGGTTTAATTGCTGGTGGGGATACTGCTATAAGAAAAGCTGTTGAATTCGCTGAAGATTCAAAAACTCTTGGTTGGGAAGATTTACAAAAATTTAATATTACAGATAAGGACATTGTCATTGGTATAGCCGCATCAGGAACAACACCTTATGTGATTTCTGCCTTAGAGCAATGCAATCATCATAATATTGCTACAGGTTGTATAACTTGTAATTATAATAGCCCATTATCACAAGTTTCACAATTTCCTATTGAAGTAATTGTAGGTCCTGAATTTGTTACAGGAAGTTCAAGAATGAAAGCTGGTACTGCTCAAAAACTAGTATTGAATATGCTAACAACCGCAAGTATGATTCAATTAGGCAAAGTAAAAGGAAATAAAATGGTGGACATGCAATTAAGCAATCATAAGCTCTTAAATCGTGGTGTTAAAATGCTTATAAATGAGCTTGGTATTTCTGAAAAAGAAGCAATTAAACTATTAGAAAAGCATCAAAATGTACGTCAATCTATAATTCAATATAAAAATGAACACAGATAGAAATATTCTAGCACAAGGCTTAAAGTTTATGGGATTAACTTTAATATTAATGTTTGTAGGCCCTACACTTCTTTATATTGGCTTTTCTAATGAAGACAAACCACTTTACATACCTATTTTAATTGTTGGTTTTTTAATTTGTATCGGAGCTGTATATTTTGCTTTTAAAGGATTAAGAACAATAATGAACAGTATGTTTAAAAAACCTTAATTTTAACTAGCTTTCTCTACTTTATTTATAGGAGATGTAGGATTATATCCAAACGAAGCATCTTCAATAGTAATTCCTAAATTAGTTAATATGTAACTTATTATCGCATAATGATGTGTAGCATGAACTGCCATTTGAGCAAATAATGCACTTAAGGTATATTCAATTTCAATGTTCCCCAAACCTAAATCATCTATAACTTTGACTCTTTTAGAAAGATCTAAATCATTAATACTTTTAATTTTATTTATAATACGATCTACATTTTGAGTAGCATAACTACATTCTGTACGAATACGTTCATCTCTTGTTCTTGTAGTCAAATCTACAGTATTTTCATTTATACCATTTAATACACAGTCATAAAAATCTAATACGTGTCTTAAATGTGATCCTACACAAGAATAATAAGGTGCTATACCTCTATTAGAGAGTTGATCATCTGTTAAGCCATTTAAAAGTGATTTTGATTTTTCTAAAGTAGTTACTGAGGCGTTTAAAATATCATTCATGAGGCGAATATATATGAATTAATTATAAAATTGAAATTCTAGGACAATTAGTCCATATTATCTATTAAACTTTACATCAAAACGAATAATAAATAGAAACAAAAAACCCTTCATTAAATAATAATGAAGGGTTTCTAAAAAAGGCAGCGACCTACTCTTCCACAATGTAGTACCATCGGCGCTAATGGGCTTAACTTCTCTGTTCGGAATGGTAAGAGGTGAGCCCCATTGCTATAACCACCTTAAATCTTTATCTCATATCTATTAAATACAAGATCTAATATCTTAACATATTGAAAAAAGTATATACATAAATTCATTGTAATTGAACTTTTAAAAAAACAGGCGTACAATAAGCCTATGGGTTATTAGTACTACTTGGCTATGACATTACTGCCTTTACACCTATAGCCTATCAACGTGGTAATCTCCCACGACCCTTTAAAGAAATCTCATCTTGTGGTGGGTTTCGCGCTTATATGCTTTCAGCGCTTATCCCTTCCCAACGTAGCTACTCTGCAATGCTCCTGGCGGAACAACAGATACACCAGAGGTTAGTCCAACTCGGTCCTCTCGTACTAGAGTCAGATCCACTCAAATTTCTAACGCCCACTGTAGATAGAGACCGAACTGTCTCACGACGTTCTGAACCCAGCTCGCGTGCCACTTTAATGGGCGAACAGCCCAACCCTTGGGACCTTCTCCAGCCCCAGGATGTGACGAGCCGACATCGAGGTGCCAAACCCCCCCGTCGATGTGAGCTCTTGGGGGAGATCAGCCTGTTATCCCCGGAGTACCTTTTATCCTTTGAGCGATGGCCCTTCCATACGGAACCACCGGATCACTATGCTCTACTTTCGTACCTGATCGACCTGTATGTCTCTCAGTCAAGCTCCCTTATGCCATTGCACTCTACGCACGGTTACCAAGCGTGCTGAGGGAACCTTTAGAAGCCTCCGTTACTCTTTTGGAGGCGACCACCCCAGTCAAACTACCCACCAAGCACTGTCCTTCGCAAGAAGTTAGACTCTAGATAAGCAAAGGGTGGTATTTCAACAATGACTCCACAACGCCTAGCGACGCCACTTCAAAGTCTCCCACCTATCCTACACATTACTTATCCAAAGCCAATACTAAGCTATAGTAAAGGTTCACGGGGTCTTTTCGTCCCACAGCGGGTAATCGGCATCTTCACCGATACTACAATTTCACCGAGCTCATGGCTGAGACAGTGTCCAGATCGTTGCACCATTCGTGCAGGTCGGAACTTACCCGACAAGGAATTTCGCTACCTTAGGACCGTTATAGTTACGGCCGCCGTTTACTGGGGCTTCATTTTAGACCTTCGCATTGCTGCTAAGCCCACCACTTAACCTTCCAGCACCGGGCAGGTGTCAGGCCATATACGTCATCTTTCGATTTAGCATAGCCCTGTGTTTTTGATAAACAGTCGCCTGGACCTTTTCACTGCGGCCCATCCGAAGATGGGCGACCCTTCTCCCGAAGTTACGGGTCGATTTTGCCTAGTTCCTTAGCCATGAATCTCTCGAGCTCCTTAGAATTCTCATCCCAACTACCTGTGTCGGTTTAGGGTACGGGCTGCTTCACTTGTTTTTCTTGGAAGTCGATTTGCTAGATTATCACCTTGACCGTAGTCTCAGTGTACTATCGCAGTGTTACCACTTGCTTCAACGTACTATTCCGTCAGTACGCACTAACTTCTCGCCTCCGTCACGTTTAGTGTGAGCAGGTACAGGAATATTAACCTGTTGTCCATCCACTACCCCTTTCGGGTTCGCGTTAGGTCCCGACTAACCCTCAGCTGATTAGCATAGCTGAGGAAACCTTAGTCTTTCGGAGTGCGGGTTTCTCGCCCGCATTATCGTTACTTATGCCTACATTTTCTTTTGTAGCTTCTCCAGAAAAGCTCACGCTCTTCCTTCGACGACACTACAATGCTCCCCTACCGATATTAAATATCCCATAGCTTCGGTAATATGCTTATGCCCGATTATTATCCATGCCGAACCGCTCGACTAGTGAGCTGTTACGCACTCTTTAAATGAATGGCTGCTTCCAAGCCAACATCCTAGCTGTCTAAGCAGTTCAACCTCGTTTATTCAACTTAGCATATATTTTGGGACCTTAGCTGATGGTCTGGGTTCTTTCCCTTTCGGACATGGACCTTAGCACCCATGCCCTCACTGCATTACATCATTTTATAGCATTCGGAGTTTGTCAGGAATTGGTAGGCGGTGAAGCCCCCGCATCCAATCAGTAGCTCTACCTCTATAAAACTAATAATACGCTGCACCTAAATGCATTTCGGGGAGTACGAGCTATTTCCGAGTTTGATTGGCCTTTCACCCCTACCCACAGGTCATCCCAAGACTTTTCAACGTCAACGGGTTCGGGCCTCCACTATGTGTTACCACAGCTTCACCCTGCCCATGGGTAGATCACACGGTTTCGCGTCTACCGCCACTAACTATAGCGCCCTATTCAGACTCGCTTTCGCTACGGATCCGCACCTGAAGTGCTTAACCTTGCTAGAAACGGTAACTCGTAGGCTCATTATGCAAAAGGCACGCCGTCACCCCAAAGGGCTCCGACCGCTTGTAAGCGTATGGTTTCAGGTTCTATTTCACTCCTTTATTCAAGGTTCTTTTCACCTTTCCCTCACGGTACTAGTTCACTATCGGTCTCTCAGGAGTATTTAGCCTTAGCGGATGGTCCCGCCAAATTCATACAGGATTACACGTGTCCCGCACTACTCAGGATACCACTATCAATAACGCTCTTTACTTATACGGGACTATCACCCTCTTTGGTCACTTTTTCCAAAGTGTTCTAATTCATTACGCATCAAATATCGTGGTCCTACAACCCCACAATTGCCGTAACAATTATGGTTTGGGCTAATCCGCGTTCGCTCGCCACTACTAACGGAATCACTTTTGTTTTCTTCTCCTCCGGGTACTTAGATGTTTCAGTTCTCCGGGTTCGCCTCCTTACGGATACTATATCTTCAATATAGTGGGTTGCCCCATTCGGAAATTTGCGGATCAATTCTTGTGTGCAGATCCCCGCAACTTATCGCAGCTTATCACGTCCTTCATCGCCTCTGAGAGCCTAGGCATTCCCCATACGCCCTTATTTAGCTTATTGTACTTTTTGCTTTTTTAATGAGTTACTCTTTATTAACTTCAGCTCGTGACTTTAGTTAATAAAGTATTACTTTTCTAAAGATTATCTCTAATCTTTAATTTTTGATTTTTATGTATCTTTTTTCAATATGTCAATGAACTTTCAGTTATCCAATCTTGTTGGATACTTTGGTGGAGAATATCGGAGTCGAACCGATGACCTCCTGCGTGCAAGGCAGGCGCTCTAGCCAGCTGAGCTAATCCCCCATTATCAATTCCGAATGTTGAATTCAGAATTATAAATTTAGAATTTTCAACTTCTAGAATTTCCTTTTAAAATAAAAAAATTAGTAGTCTCAGGCAGACTCGAACTGCCGACCTCTACATTATCAGTGTAGCGCTCTAACCAGCTGAGCTATGAGACTCTACTTTTTTATTTAGTTCTTTTTTAATTAACAGCTTTGAGAATAAACAATTTCTTGTCCTCTTGATTTCCTTTAGTCGTCTTTCTCTAGAAAGGAGGTGTTCCAGCCGCACCTTCCGGTACGGCTACCTTGTTACGACTTAGCCCTAGTTACCGATTTTACCCTAGGCCGCTCCTTGCGGTGACGGACTTCAGGCACTCCCAGCTTCCATGGCTTGACGGGCGGTGTGTACAAGGCCCGGGAACGTATTCACCGGATCATGGCTGATATCCGATTACTAGCGATTCCAGCTTCACGGAGTCGAGTTGCAGACTCCGATCCGAACTGTGATAGGTTTTATAGATTCGCTCCTACTCGCGTAGTGGCTGCTCTCTGTACCTACCATTGTAGCACGTGTGTAGCCCAGGACGTAAGGGCCGTGATGATTTGACGTCATCCCCACCTTCCTCACAGTTTGCACTGGCAGTCTTGTTAGAGTTCCCGACTTGACTCGCTGGCAACTAACAACAGGGGTTGCGCTCGTTATAGGACTTAACCTGACACCTCACGGCACGAGCTGACGACAACCATGCAGCACCTTGTAAGTAGTCCGAAGAAAAGAATATCTCTACTCTATGCAACTTACATTTAAGCCCTGGTAAGGTTCCTCGCGTATCATCGAATTAAACCACATGCTCCACCGCTTGTGCGGGCCCCCGTCAATTCCTTTGAGTTTCATTCTTGCGAACGTACTCCCCAGGTGGGTCACTTATCACTTTCGCTTAGCCACTCAGACCGAAGTCCAAACAGCTAGTGACCATCGTTTACGGCGTGGACTACCAGGGTATCTAATCCTGTTCGCTACCCACGCTTTCGTCCATCAGTGTCAGTATATTATTAGTAATCTGCCTTCGCAATTGGTATTCTATGTAATATCTATGCATTTCACCGCTACACTACATATTCTAACTACTTCATAATAACTCAAGATAACCAGTATCAAAGGCAATTCTACAGTTGAGCTGCAGGATTTCACCTCTGACTTAATTATCCACCTACGGACCCTTTAAACCCAATGATTCCGGATAACGCTTGGATCCTCCGTATTACCGCGGCTGCTGGCACGGAGTTAGCCGATCCTTATTCTTACAGTACCGTCAAGCCTCTACACGTAGAGGTGTTTCTTCCTGTATAAAAGCAGTTTACAACCCATAGGGCAGTCTTCCTGCACGCGGCATGGCTGGGTCAGAGTTGCCTCCATTGCCCAATATTCCTCACTGCTGCCTCCCGTAGGAGTCTGGTCCGTGTCTCAGTACCAGTGTGGGGGATCCCCCTCTCAGGGCCCCTATCTATCGTCGCCATGGTATGCCGTTACCATACCATCTAGCTAATAGAACGCATACTCATCTTTTGCCGTAACCTTTAATGTTTGTATGAGGCCATACTAACATACTATGAAGTATTAATCCAAATTTCTCTGGGCTATCCTTCAGCAAAAGGTAGATTGTATACGCGTTACGCACCCGTGCGCCGGTCGTCAGCAAATAGCAAGCTATCTCTGTTACCCCTCGACTTGCATGTGTTAAGCCTGCCGCTAGCGTTCATCCTGAGCCAGGATCAAACTCTTCATCGTTAAATTTTTAAGCATCTCTGCTTGTCTCTTTAACAACTAAAAGAAATTATTTCAATTGTACTCAAAATGGTTTATTCTCTGTAATGAATTGTATCGTTTCCAATACCATTCTTACGCTGTCAATCAATATGTTTAATGAACTTTTTTATTTCTTACTTTTAGCTCGTTTCCTTGCTAAGCGGGTGCAAATATAAAACCCTTTTTTATTCTCACAAAACTTTTTAAAGAAAATTTGATTTTATTTTTTATAACCCTTTTAATGAACTTTTCACCTCCCTCGTTTCCTCGTTAAGCGGCTGCAAATATAAAACCCTTTAATTAACTTCCTAACCTTTTTTAAACTATTTTTTAATCTATTTTTTTATCCCAACCAAAACACCTTAGTAACAGCATTTTGCACCTCCAATAAATTACAAAAAGAAATTCCATACCAAGCCAAACCTAATCACAAAATCTCTGTAGGGCTGGTTAATATTTATACCTTAATATATATACTATAAACACATTTTAAATATATACTTATATGATTGTGTGACTTTGATTATACTATTATCTTTGCAGCTTAATATTTAAATTCACTATGATTAAGATTACTTTACCAGATGATTCAATAAGAACATTCAATAATAGCATCACTGCTATGGATGTTGCTAAGGATATTAGCGAAGGGTTTGCAAGAAATGTAATTTCTGCAAAATTTAACGGTATAACTATTGAGACATCCACTTTATTAACCACAGATGGCAATCTTATATTATATACTTGGAACGATGACGAAGGTAAAACAGCTTTTTGGCATTCGTCTGCTCACATATTAGCACAAGCGTTAGAAGAATTATATACTGATGTAAAATTATGGGTAGGGCCTGCTATTGAAAATGGTTTTTATTATGATGTAGATCTAGGTGAAAATACTATTTCTGATAAAGATTTCAAAACCATTGAAGATAAAATGTTAGAAATCGCTAGGGAAAAACACGATTTTAAAATGCGTACAGTTTCTAAAGCAGATGCTTTAGCTTATTACAAAGGTAAAAACAATTATAAGGTTGATCTTGTAGAAGGTCTTGAGGATGGTACAATTAGTTTTTGTGATCATTCAACGTTTTCAGATTTATGTCGTGGCGGTCACATTCCTAATACAGGAATTGTAAAAGCTATAAAAATATTAAGCGTAGCTGGTGCCTATTATAAAGGAGATGAAAATAACAAACAATTAACAAGAGTTTATGGTATTTCGTTTCCTAAACAAAAAGAATTAAAAGAATATTTAGAACTTCTTGAAGAAGCAAAGAAAAGAGATCACAGAAAATTAGGGAAACAGTTAGAGTTGTTTACTTTTTCTCAAAAAGTAGGGCAAGGTTTACCATTATGGCTACCTAAAGGTGCAGCTTTACGTTCTCGATTAGAAGATTTTCTTAAAAAAGCTCAGCAAAAAGCTGGCTATGAAATGGTAGTAACTCCACATATTGGTCAAAAAGAGCTCTATGTCACTTCTGGTCATTATGCAAAATATGGAGAAGATAGTTTTCAACCTATTAAAACACCTAAAGAAGATGAGGAGTTTTTATTAAAGCCAATGAACTGCCCTCATCATTGTGAAATTTATAATGCAAAACCATTTAGTTATAAAGAACTTCCAAAACGTTTTGCAGAATTTGGCACTGTATATCGTTACGAACAAAGCGGAGAGCTTCATGGTCTAACTCGTGTAAGGGGGTTTACTCAAGATGACGCCCATATTTTTTGTACTCCAGATCAATTGGATCAGGAATTTAAAAATGTAATTGATTTATCCCTATATGTTTTAGGATCTTTAGGGTTTGAAAATTTTACAGCTCAAGTTTCTGTTAGAGATTTAGACACTCCTGACAAATATATTGGTAGTGTTGAAAATTGGGAAAAAGCAGAACAAGCAATTATTAATGCCGCTAAAGACAAAGGCTTAAATTATGTTATAGAATCTGGTGAAGCTGCATTTTATGGGCCAAAACTTGATTTTATGGTTAAAGATGCGCTTGGAAGACAATGGCAGTTAGGAACTATTCAAGTTGATTATAATTTACCTGAACGTTTTGATTTAACTTACAAAGGTAGTGATAATGAGTTACATCGACCTGTTATGATTCACCGAGCGCCTTTTGGTAGTATGGAGCGTTTTATTGCGCTTTTATTAGAGCATACAGGCGGTAATTTCCCACTTTGGTTAATGCCAGAACAAGCTATTATCTTATCTATTAGTGAGAAATATGAAAAATACGCTGAAAAAGTTTTAAATTTGTTAGAAAATGCCGAAATTCGCGCCCTTGTTGATAACAGAAATGAAACTATGGGTAAAAAGATTCGGGAAGCCGAAATGAAAAAAATCCCATATATGATTATTGTTGGGGAAAATGAAGAGAATGAAATAAAGATAACTGTTCGTCAGCACGGTGGAGAAGATTTAGGTATGATTACTGTAGATGAATTTTCGAAAATAGTTGATACAGAAATAAATAAGACATTAAAACAATTTAACGTTTAACTAAAATTATAAAGCCATAGCAATACGTAGAAAAAGGTCTAGAGGGCCACTTAGAGTAATTAAAGAAGATCAACACAGAATCAATTCTAAAATTAGAGTTGAAGAAGTGAGACTTGTTGGAGACAACATAGAAGTAGGTGTATATCCTACAAGAAAGGCAATGGAGTTTGCTGAAGAACAAGGATTAGATCTTGTAGAAATTTCTCCTAAAGCTGTTCCTCCCGTATGTAAAATTATGGATTATAAGAAGTTTCTTTACGAACAAAAGAAACGTGATAAGGCTTTAAAGTCGAAAGCAACTAAGGTAATTGTTAAAGAAATTCGTTTTGGTCCTCAAACAGATGATCACGATTACGAATTTAAGAAAAAACATGCTGAAAAGTTTTTAAAAGATGGCGCAAAGCTTAAAGCTTTTGTATTTTTTAAAGGACGTTCAATAATATTTAAAGAACAAGGACAAATACTACTATTGCGTTTAGCGCAAGATTTAGAGGAGTTTGGAAAAGTTGAACAAATGCCTAAATTAGAAGGTAAACGTATGATTATGTTTATTGCTCCTAAAAAGGCAAAGTAAGCATTAAAAGAAAATAAGCGAAGTAATTAAATAAGGAGAAAATGCCTAAAATGAAAACAAAATCTAGTGCCAAGAAACGCTTTAAGTTAACGGGCTCTGGAAAAATTAAAAGAAAGCACGCTTTTAAAAGTCACATCTTAACAAAGAAGTCCAAAAAGCGTAAGTTAGCTTTAACTCACAGTACTTTAGTACATGAAAGTGATGAAGCAAATATTAAACAACAATTACGTTTAAAGTAATTATTTGTTTAGGTTAAAAATTATTTATAAACCATGGAGTTAGGCCAGTACAAGAATCTCATAAAAGATCGCCTACTACAAAAAATTTAAAATTATGCCAAGATCAGTAAATTCAGTTGCGAAAAGAGCCAGAAGAAAAAAGGTTCTTAAGCAAGCAAAAGGTTACTTCGGACGTCGTAAAAACGTTTGGACAGTAGCGAAAAATGCGGTTGACAAAGCGATGTTATATTCGTATAGAGACCGAAGAAATAAAAAGAGAACATTTCGTGCACTTTGGATTACACGTATAAACGCTGGAGCTAGAGAACATGGGTTATCTTATTCTCAATTTATGGGTAAATTAAAAGCTAATGATATCGAATTAAACCGTAAGGTTTTAGCTGATTTAGCAATGAATAACCCTGAAGCTTTTAAAGCAATTGTAGATAAAGTAAACTAAGGCGTTTTGCCTATTGTATAACAATATTCGCTTATTAAAAAGCCAACTCATATGAGTTGGCTTTTTGTTTTATATCAATTATAGTTTTAACACTTCTATATATAAATTGAAGAATAAAAATTTCAAATTTTATAATTACCTTTCCGCTTCAATTAAAACAACATAAAATGTATCGTATTAAGCTTGTAATTCTATTTCTATTCATCATTCAATTTAATATAAACGCTCAGGATAAAACAGAAAAAAAATCTTGGGATGTATCAAATCCAGAAGGTGATTGGAATTTTAAAGATTTAAAACTTTCAACAAATCAAGGTACTTGGATGAATTTAGATGTTAGCCCAGATGGAAAACATATTGTTTTTGATTTATTAGGCGACATTTATATTATGAATAGTGCTGGAGGAAAAGCAACAATTTTAAGAGAAGGGCTACCTTTTGAAATACAACCTCGATTTAGTCCAGATGGCAAAACAATTTCGTTTACAAGTGATGCAGGTGGTGGAGATAATGTTTGGACCATGAACTTAGATGGTAGTAATGCCAAACAAATCACAAAAGAAACGTTTAGGTTATTAAATAATGCTACGTGGATGCCTGATGGCAATTTTTTAATTGCTAGAAAACATTTTACTTCTGGAAGATCTTTAGGAGCAGGAGAAATGTGGATGTATCATAAATCTGGCGGTAGTGGCATACAACTTACTAAAAGAAAAAACGATCAGCAAGATGTAAATGAACCTTCTATTTCTCCTGATGGAAAGTATTTATATTATAGTGAAGATGTCTATCCAGGTGGTGCTTTTCAATACAACAAAGATCCTAATAAACAAATTTATGTAATTAATCGTTACAACTTAGAAACTAGCGAAATAGAAAGAGTTACTGGAGGCCCTGGTGGAGCTGCTAGGCCTCAAATATCTAGAGATGGAAAAAAACTGGCTTTTGTAAAAAGGGTAAGAACTAAATCTGTATTATATATTCATGATTTAGAAACTGGTGAAGAATGGCCTATTTATGATGGCTTAGATAAGGATCAACAAGAAGCTTGGGCTATTTTTGGAGTATATACTAATTTTAACTGGACTCCAAATAATAAGGCTATTATAATATGGTCTGGAGGAAAAATTAATAAAGTTGATGTTAATACTTTAAAAGTTACTAATATTCCTTTTCAAGTTGATACTTCTATAAAAATTGCAAAAGCTGTAGAGTTTGATACTCCTGTAGCTCCAGATACTTTTGATGCAAAAGTTATTAGGCATGCTGTTACTTCTCCAGATGAAAAAACAATTGTTTTTAATGCACTTGGATATTTATGGATTAAAAAAATGCCTAAAGGCGCTCCTAAAAGATTAACTTCAGGCACAGATTTTGAATTTGAACCTTCTTTTTCTCCAGATGGAAAGACAATTGTTTTTGTCACTTGGAATGATGAAAATTTAGGTGCTGTACATACGTTATCGATTAATGACGGAACTTCTACCAAACTCACTAAAGAAAAAGGAATCTACAGAACTCCAACTTTCTCTAATGATGGAAAACACATTACATTTAGAAAAGAAGGAGGAAATAATGAGCAAGGATTGGCTTTTGCAAAAAAATCTGGATTGTATTTTATGAATTCTGATGGTACAGATATAAAGTTTTTAACTAAAGAAGGTGAGTATCCAATGTTTAATAAAACTAACAATCGTATACTTTATCAAACTGGTGGAACTTATTTTGGTGCTTTAACAAAAGAACTCAGAAGTGTAGATTTAAATGGTGGCACTAAAAGAACATTAATAAAATCTAAGCACGGTAATCGATTAGTGCCTAGCCCTGATAATAAATGGATTGCTTTCCAGCATTTGCACAAAGTATATATGGCACCAATGCCTAGTTCTGGTCAATCTATTGATTTAATAGATAAAACTAAATTTATCCCAGTGACACAGTTATCTAAAGATGCTGGTATTAACTTACATTGGTCTAATAATAGCAAAAACATACATTGGACATTAGGTAACGAATATTTTACAGCTTTAGCTTCAGAAGAAACCAAAGCTATTGTTGAATCTGGAATTAAAATTGATTTAAAAGTTAAAACTGATAAGCCAGAAGGGACAATTGCTTTTACTGGAGCTCGAATTATAACCATGGAAAGTGATCAAGTTATCGAAAATGGGACAATTATTATTAAAGAAAATAAAATTGTAGCTATTGGTAATACTCTTGATGTTAAAATTCCTGCTAATGCAAAAACTTATGATGTAACTGGAAAAACTATCATGCCAGGAATTGTAGATGCACACGCACACATTGGAGGGTTTCGTTATGGGTTAACCACACAAAAGCATTGGCAGTTTTATGCTAACTTAGCATTTGGGGTTACAACTGCGCATGATCCTTCTGCTAATACAGAAACTGTATTTGCATTATCCGAATTACAAAAAAACGGAACCTTAGTAGGTCCACGTCTCTACTCTACTGGGTTTATACTCTATGGAGCAGAAGGTGATTTTAAAGCGGTAATTAATAATTTAGATGATGCTCGATCTTCAATACGCCGTACTAAAGCTTTTGGAGCTTTATCTGTAAAAAGTTATAACCAACCACGTCGCGAACAACGTCAGCAAGTATTACAAGCCGCTCGCGAAGAAGGTATTTTTGTAGTTCCTGAAGGTGGGTCCACTTTTTTTACTAATATGTCTATGATAATGGATGGACATACTGGCATAGAGCATAATATTCCTGTAGCTCCTGTATATAAAGATGTGATTGAGCTTTGGAAAAACAGTAATTCTGGCTATACTCCGACCTTAATAGTTAATTATGCAGGTTTAAATGGTGAATATTATTGGTATCAAAACACCAATGTATGGGAAAACGAAAAATTATTAAAATACACACCTAGAAGTATTATTGATTCAAGATCGAGACACCGGACAATGGTGCCTCAAGAAGAATATGAAAACGGGCATATTAAAGTTTCTAAAGTTGCAAAGCAATTAAATGACAATGGAGTTACTGTAAATCTTGGAGCTCATGGGCAATTACAAGGCTTGGGTGCACATTGGGAGTTATGGTTATTACAACAAGGAGGAATGAGTAATCTACAAGCTTTAAGAGCCGCTACTCTTAATGGAGCAGAATATTTAGGAATGAGTAATGATATTGGGTCTCTTAAAGTTGGTAAGCTTGCAGACCTAGTAGTTATGAATAAAAACCCTTTAGAAGATATAAAAAATACCGAAAGTATTATTTATACAATGGTTAACGGTCGTTTATACGATACCAATACAATGAACGAAATAGGTAACTCTCCTAAACCACGAACAAAATTTTATTGGGAAAGTGGAACTTATAATCAAGCTTTTAAATGGCATGAAGCAAGTAATAGTTTTACACGTGAATCTTGTGGGTGCCATGTTGGGAGTCATTAAATAGAAGTTAATTTTTTTGTTAAAATAACGCAACCTTTTATTTTGGTTAGTATCTTTATATAAACTAACAATTTATGAAAACAAAGTTTTTTGCTTTATCCTTTTTATTTATTACTCTTTTTAGTTGTAGTAATAGTGATGACGTTATACAGGAAATTCCTGCCCCTGTATTACTATGGTCTTTAGACAACACAGCGAACAATATTATTAGCAATGATTTTACTAGCAGACTTATTACTTGGGAGTTTAATCCAAATAATCTAATGCTAACCGTTGTTAACGGCAATACTGATGACAGTATTTTTGACGGCCTTGATTCTGATGTCTATGCATTTGATATTAGAGAAATTGATGAAGGTTCATTTCTTTTTATAAATGGAGAAGAATATGGCGGTATAGAAATTTCTACTGAACAACGTTTAGTTATCGATAGAAATGCCACCTCTGATGGAGGGGATGATACCATGGAAGATAGATTTGTTTTAACCTTTACAAGGATTAATTAATTTCAAAAGATTTATATTTTTGCGTAAATAAAAGAACCTAATTAATTAGGTTCTTTTATTATTTATTGAATGTATCACAACTGTATTTTGCTTTCCTTTTAATTGAGTTTCACCAAGAAGCTTTAATATATATTTTTCTTTTAGTTGAATATTTTTTAATAATTTATCAGAAATCAATAGTTCTTCTGAATATCTATTACATTCTGCTTGTATTCTAGCTGTTGTATTAATCACATCTCCATGAAATGCTAATTCTTTTTTAATTGTTCCAACCTCAGCAACCATCAATTTTCCTCCATGTAATCCTGCTTTGAATTTTGGGATTGTATTATATTTTTTTTGATAATAATGATTTCTTTTTTGAAGTTGTTCTTTAAAAGAGAAAAAAACTTCTATACATTTATTTTTATCCACTCCAACTTTATATTTCCAGCTTAAAACTGCTTCATCTCCAACATATTGATATACTTCGGCATTAAATTTATTAATTATTTTATTTAAATCTAAAAAGCAATCTTGTATAAATTGACTGTATTTAAAGTGACCTAATTGTTCTGCTATTGAAGTTGAATTTTTTAAATCTAAAAACATGAAAATCCGTTTCTCCTCTTGTGGGTTTCGATATTTTCCTATTAACATTTTAAGAAACACTCCTCTTCCAAATTTTTCGTTTGCAATTTTTATAAATGAAAATATTAAAGAGCATATAAAAAAATATAAAACTGTAATCCTAAATACCTTACTAAGCCTCCAATCATCAACTAAATTTATGTCCATTAATTCTTCTACATAAAAAAATATATTAGGAGACAACACAATTAATATTAATAAGTATAATGTATTTTTTAATATAAGTGTAACACCTATTGATACTTTATTAGTGATAAATCTATTAAAAAGAAGTTCTATTAATGCATAACTAAACCCAACAAAAACTCCAATATAAATGGGTACATCAAACCATTGAAAAATTGGAATTTCATTATTAGCTATTATAACTTGATATTCTTCTTCATTAAATCCGTAATATCTAAATACTGTAAAAAGTATAAAAGCTATAGTCCAAAATAAAATAGATTGGACGGCAGATATCAAGAATTGTTTAAGGTTCATAGAAACTTTGTAATATTATCAAGTTTTCTGTTTCTTCTTTTTAGCTGCTGGAAATAATATATTATTAAGTATTAAACGGTATCCTGGGGATGTAGGATGTAAATCTAATTCTGTTTTAGGGTCGCC
Source organism: Flavobacteriaceae bacterium (assembly GCA_003443635.1). Classification (NCBI taxonomy): domain Bacteria; kingdom Pseudomonadati; phylum Bacteroidota; class Flavobacteriia; order Flavobacteriales; family Flavobacteriaceae; species Flavobacteriaceae bacterium. Next base: position 2,646,280 of record CP031964.1, read on the forward strand.
TACTCTATGAGTATAATCTTCTGGGTCATGACCTCCATAAAATGTAAAAAAACCTTTTCCTTTAATTCCATGAATATAACGAGCCTCCCCATTTGTTTTATTCTCACCTAAAACTAAGACATTTGATTTTATTTGATCCCTTTTAAATGAAGTTGTTTGCCCCATAAACCCTTTAACTAACGCTGTATGATTTTGATTTAACATTGTTGGAATTGGATCCCATTTGGCAGAAAAATCCATTAAAGAAAAATAATCTGTTGTTTTCGGTATTCTACGTTGGCTAGTCATATCTATAGAAGAAAACTCATACACATTAGGACTTCTTTCTAAGGTATAATTTGTAAATGCAAACGTTTTATTATAGTCTATTTTATTTTGATAATTTGCTTCGCTTCCATCTCCGTCAAACATAGGTTCACATATATCAATACCTTCAGCAGATAATGCTATGTCAAAGCTATCTGTAGCACTACACATAGCAAACATAAACCCACCACCAACAACATAATCCCTAATTTTAAGGGCTACATCAAGTTTCTCTTCAGATACTTTGCTATATCCTAAACTACTAGCTAACTCCTCTGCTTCTCTCTTTTCCTTTATGTACCAAGGAGCGCTTCTATATGTTCTATAAAATTTACCATATTGTCCAGTAAAGTCTTCATGATGTAAATGCAACCAATCATAAAGTAATAATCCATCATTTATAACTTCTTTATCATAAACAGTTTCATAAGGAATTTCGGCATAAGTAAGCACCATCGTTACTGCGTCATCCCAAGGTTGTTTTCCATATGGTGTGTATACTGCAATTTTAGGTGCCTTTTCTAAAGTTACAGCTTCCATATTTTTGCTAGGACTACTTATCTCTTTTAAAATACTTTCGGCTTTTGCATCAGATATTACCTCGTAAGACACGCCTCTAATCTGACATTCCCTTTGTATCTCTTCGAAATCTGGAATTAAAAAAGCTCCTCCTCTGTAGTTAAGTAGCCATTGTACTTTTTGTTGTTTTTCTAGAGTCCAATAGGTAATTCCATAAGCTTTAAGATGGTTTTTTTGAGATTCTGCATCCATAGGTATTAATATATGTGATGCAAAACTCTTTACAGAAATTAATAGCAGTAAAATGACGGCAATTTTTTTCATCTATATTTCTTGTTATTCATATTACAAATCTAAATGTAATCAAAAAATGTATGTAGAAAAGTTTTTTAAGGAAATATTAGCTTAAACGCTATTCTCATTAAGTTATTTTAACCCTGATCCAGAAATTAAAGATGCAATAACTTTAGTATTTGGAAATTGATCTAAAATAATTTTAAGAAATACAGTTATAGGTATTGCCATTATAAGGCCTGGAACGCCCCATAAAAAGCCCCAAAACATTAACATTACTAGAACTGCTATAATATTTATAGAAAATGATTTCCCCATAAAAATAGGTTCTAAAATAGCTCCAAATAGTATTTGAACACCAGTTATAGTTAAAATGAAAAATAATAAAACCCCAGTTGGATCTAACTCTACAAAAGCAAATATTGATAATAAAATCACAGAAACAAATGAGCCTACCATTTGTACAAAGTTAATCACAAAAGCAAATAATCCCCAAAATATAGGGAAACTCACATCAAAAAATAAACAGGCTAAACCAATTCCTATTCCTGTAAACAAGCTCATCAAAAACTTAACTTTTATAAACTTAATTAAATCTTTTTCAATTTTACCAAATGCTTTAACTGATGAATATTTTTGTTTAAGTATTGTATGATTAAGTAATTTTTGCATATTTATTGATTCTCCTAACCATAATACTACAAAAAAAGCAGTCATTAATATTGTAGTTAATAGATTAGTAATAAAACCTAAAGTAGAGCCAAAGTTTTTAATAAACATATCTTTTGGCAAAAATTGGTTCAATTGAATTCCTTCATTTTTAGGTTTAATACCAAAAAATTCTTGAATTGAAGCTATTAAGTTTACAATTTTATCTTCGGCTTTAATAAAAAACATATTATCATTAGATAAAATTTGTTTACTAGATAATTGTACTAATTCCCCTATTATTGTTAGTATGGCTCCTATAATAAGAAGTATAATTGTTATACTTATAAATTTCGGAAATTTTCGTTTGTTAAACCATCTCATAAGTGGTAAAAACAAAAGTGCAATAAACATTGAAAACACTAAAGGTATAAATATGAACGACAAGATTTTAAGCAAATAAAATATTATTGGAATTACTATAGCTAGTAATAACATATTTGTCGTTCTCCTTTTATCCATCATCAATTTTACTATTTAGTATTATAACATCAAAGTTAATTTAAATATTTAGTTTTGATTTATAAAGAAAACTTAAGAATTTATATTATTAGAGTAACTTAAAACGGAACATCATTATCATCATCATTTAAAGGATCATCAAATGCTTGATCTAATGTTGGCAAATTATCAGGTTTAAAAGTATCGTCATTAGCAGCAGCGTTCATTTTACTATGAAATTCAAAAGGAGAATCAAAATCATCTAAGTTATCAAATTTCCCTAAGTGACCAATAAATTTTAATCTTATATTTTCTAAGCCTCCGTTTCTATGCTTAGCTACAATAAATTCTGCTTGCCCTTCAGTTGGAGAACGATCTTCATCATCCCATTCATCAATTTTATAATATTCTGGCCTATAAATAAACGATACTATATCAGCATCCTGTTCAATAGCTCCAGATTCACGTAAATCTGACAGTAAAGGACGCTTACTTCCACCACGAGTTTCAACTGCACGAGACAATTGAGATAATGCTATTACAGGAACACTTAACTCTTTTGCTAATGCTTTAAGGTTACGAGAAATTGTTGAAATCTCTTGTTCTCTATTCCCTCCTTTTTGACTTCCTCCTGCGGTCATTAATTGTAAATAATCAATAATAATCATTTTAATACCATGTTGTGAAGCCAAGCGTCTTGCTTTTGCACGTAAATCAAAAATAGATAGTGAAGGTGTGTCGTCTATAAACAAAGGTGCTTTTTCTAAACTTTTCACCTTTACATTTAATTGTTCCCATTCATGCTTTTCTAGACGTCCTGTTCTTAATTTTTCTGAAGATAAACCAGTTTCAGAAGAAATTAAACGTGTTATTAACTGTACAGATGCCATCTCTAAAGAGAAAAAAGCAACAGGTATATTTTGGTTAACGGCTATATTTCTAGCCATGGATAATGTAAGTGCAGTTTTACCCATACCTGGTCGAGCTGCAACAATAATTAAATCACTTTCTTGCCATCCTGAAGTTAGTTTGTCCAGTTTATCAAATCCAGAAGGGATTCCACTTAACCCTTCTTTATTTGATATTTCTTCGATTTTTTTCTTTGCTTGAATAACTAATGCTTGAGCTGTTTCTGAAGATTTTTTAATGTTACCTTGAGTCACTTCATATAATCTCGATTCTGCTTTGTCCAAAAGATCAAAAACATCTTTAGTTTCATCATAGGAATCTTCAATAATTTCATTCGATATTTTTATTAAACTACGCTGAATGAATTTTTGTAAAATAATTCGCGCGTGAAATTCAATATGTGCAGATGAAGACACTTTTTGAGTTAATGAAATTAAATAAAAATCTCCACCAATACTATCTAGCCTACTATCCTTACGAAGTTGACTAGAAACCGTTAATAAGTCAATTGGTTCACTATTTTCGAACAATGTAAAAATAGCTTCAAATATATGTTGATGTGCTTCTTTATAAAACGCTTCTGGGCTTAATATATCAATAACCTCATCCACTCCTTTTTTATCAATCATCATAGCACCTAACACAACTTCCTCTAAATCAATTGCTTGAGGAGGTATTTTACCTTTCTCCAAATTAATAATAGTGCTTTTATCAATTTTATAGCCTTGTATTTGATTAGGTTGTTTCATATAGGCGAAAGTAATTAAATTGTTAAGTAAATCTAAAATTTATGATTTAAGCTTGTTAACTATAAGTAAACAATTTAATCGTTAATAAGTTTTAAATATTGTTAATAAAGGTAAAAAAACCGAAGTTAATAACTTCGGTTTTTTAATGAGTTATGATAAATACTGAGTTAATCTTTAAACTCTCCCATTTGAGCATATTTATCTATACGCTGATTCACCAATTCTTTTGGTGATAAGTTTTTGAGTTCTTCAAAGGTTTTTACAATAGTGTCTCTAACTGTTATAAAAGTTGTTTCTCTATCATTATGAGCACCTCCTAATGGTTCTTTAATAATTTGATCCACTAATTTCATACGTTTCATATCTTTCGCAGTAAGCTTTAGTGCTTCAGCGGCTTGTTCTTTGTATTCCCAGCTTCTCCATAAAATTGATGAACAGGATTCTGGTGAAATTACAGAATACCATGTATTTTCTAGCATTAATACTCTATCACCAACACCTATACCTAAAGCTCCACCTGAAGCACCTTCTCCAATAATAATTGTTATTATAGGCACTTTAAGACGAGTCATTTCTAAAATATTTCTAGCAATAGCTTCTCCTTGACCTCTTTCTTCAGCTTCAAGACCTGGATAAGCACCAGGAGTATCTATTAAAGTTACCACTGGGATTCCAAATTTTTCTGCCGATTTCATTAAACGTAATGCTTTTCTGTATCCTTCAGGATTAGCCATACCAAAATTACGATACTGTCTGGTTTTAGTGTTGTAACCTTTTTGTTGACCGATAAACATATAACTCTGATCTCCAATTTTCCCTAAACCACCAATCATCGCTTTATCATCTTTAAAACTACGATCACCGTGTAATTCTAAAAAGGAGTCTCCAAAAATTGCATTAATATAATCTAATGTATAAGGTCTATTGGGATGGCGTGACATTTGTACGCGTTGCCAAGGTGTTAAATTCTTATAGATGTCTGTTTTTGTGTCAATTAATTTTTTTTCAATTTGACTACATGTTTCAGATACATCAACATCACTTTCTTTTCCAATAATCTGACATTTATCTAATTGCTCTTCTAGTTCTTTAATTGGGAGCTCAAATTCTAAATATTCCATAGGAATTTAAGTTTTTATTTAGTTAGCTTACAAATATAAAAACTTTAATCGTGATAACTTATCTAGATGGTTTTCTTTTTAACTTATTTGAGTTTTTAAGTATTCCATTACATATTACTGTACTAATAATTAAAATAGCGCCTATATAAAATTCTATACTCATTTTCTCTTTTTCGGGAAATAGCAAAAATGCTAAAACTATTCCATATACAGGCTCTAGGTTAAAAGTTAAAACCACAGTATATGGATTTATCTTTTTCATAACATGCACTCCCGCAATAAAAGCATAAGCAGTACAAATCGACCCTAAAACAAGAATGTATTTCCAGTCAAGCAATGATAGATTAAAAAAACCACTCTCAAAACCTAATCCAAAAATCAGAATAAAAAGGCTTAAAAAAAATACTCCACTTATAAATTCGTAAAATGAAATGACAGATGCTTTGCTTTTTTCTACAAATTTTCCGTTTATGACTGCAAACATGGATGAAAACAATGCAGATAGAATTCCTAAAATAATACCATTTATATATTTAATCTCTGCTTGTACTATTAAACACACTCCAAGTATAACAGTAATTCCAAAAAGAATTTCATATCCTCTAATTTTCCTCTTATAAAATATAGGCTCTATAAAAGCTGCAAAAAAAGCTCCTGATGAAAACATTGCTAGTGTAATGGATATATTAGATTGTTTTATCGCTTCAAAAAAAGTAACCCAATGTAACGCTATAATAATGCCTGCCAGAGAAAATCTAACAAAAAGCTTAGAGGTAATTTTTAAATTTATCTTCTTAAGTTTTAAATATAAAAACATTAATATAGAAGCAATTACCATTCTATACCAAACTAATTTTATTGCACTTATTGATATAAGCTCTCCTAAAATAGCAGTAAACCCAGCTATAAAAACTAATAAATGTAGATGTAAATAATTTTTTAAATTATCGTTTTGCATTATATAACAAGTAGATTGCTAAAATAGCAAAAACTACATTAGGCAGCCATACAGCTATTATAGGAGGAAAATCAGATTGTTGTGCCATGACTCCAAAGATTTTATCGAAAAACACATACACCAATGCTATGCTAACACCAAAAACAAGATTAACTCCCATTCCTCCTCTACGTTTAATCGAAGATACTGCTACTGCTATAATAGTTAAAATAAATATTGAAATTGGTAAGCTCCATTTTTTATATAATACTACTTTATATCGACCAACATTAGAGGTGCCTCTAAATTCTTCTTTTTCTATAAATTCTGTTAACTCATTATATTCTAATATTTCTGCAATATATTCTACTGGAGTTAAATCTTCGAGTTCAAAAGGAAAAATTGTATCAAAAACTCTTTTATTAATTATAATATCATTATTCTCACCTATAATTCTTTTTGTATAATCTCCTAATTTGAATACACTATCTTTTTCTACAAATTTTATGGTTTCAGCTGTGATTTTAAATTGTAACGTATTATCTACAACATGTTCCAAACGAAATTTTAACCCTGTTCCTGAACTAGCCACAAATTGACTAACATATATGTAATCATGTTCATTTATTTGCCTATAAATGTTTTGTGTTTCTCTATCTTTTCTATTTTTATTTAAATGTTCATATTTAAATTCATTAAATCCTTTACTGGCTTTCGGTGCTAAAAAAACACCTAAAATAAAAGCAAAAACTGCTATAATTATTGCTCCAATAATATAAGGTCTTAAAAATCTAGAAAAAGAAACACCTGAGCTTAAAAATGCAATAACTTCAGTATTATTAGCTAATTTTGATGTGAACCAAATTACTGAAATAAAGAGAAATAAGGGGAATAGTAGATTTGCAAAATATATTGTAAAGTCCAAATAATAGCCTGCTACATCAATAAAAGCGACATTGTTCTCTAATATATTATCTATCCTATCTGCTAAATCTACTATAATAGCAATAGGTATAAAAAGCAATAACATTAATAAAAATGTAACCAAATAGCGTTTTAATATATACCAATCTAATATTTTCATAAATTACAAACGCTTATCCATTTGCTTTACCATTTTATTTTTCCAGTCTTTAAAATCTCCTGCTAATATATGTTTTCTAGCTTCTCTAACCAACCATAAATAAAATCCTAAATTATGAATTGTAGCAATTTGCTTTCCTAAATATTCATTAGCCATAAACAAATGCCTTAAATAAGATTTTGAATATTCTGTATCAACATAAGTAATATTCATATCGTCAATAGGAGAAAAATCATCTTCCCATTTCTTATTTTTAATATTTATTGTCCCGTGAGCTGTAAACAACATACCATTTCTAGCATTACGAGTTGGCATTACACAATCAAACATGTCTATACCCAACGCTATATTTTCCAAAATATTTATAGGAGTCCCTACTCCCATTAAATATCTTGGCTTTTCTTCTGGAAGAATATCACAAACAATTTCAGACATTGCATACATTTCTTCAGCAGGTTCTCCAACAGACAATCCTCCGATAGCATTTCCTATTGCTTCGGAACTAGCAATATATTCAGCAGATTGGGCACGTAAATCTTTATATGTGCTACCTTGTACAATAGGAAAAAATGCTTGATTATGTTTATATTTTAAGGGTGTTTTTTCAAGGTGATTAATACAGCGATCTAACCAACGATGTGTCATATGCATTGATCGTTTAGCATAATTATAATCACATGGGTAAGGTGTACATTCATCAAAAGCCATAATAATATCTGCTCCAATAGTTCGTTGTATCTCCATTACGTTTTCTGGTGTAAACGTATGGTAACTACCATCGATATGACTTTTAAATTTAACACCTTCTTCTTTTATTTTTCTATTCCCTGATAATGAATATACTTGATAGCCTCCAGAATCTGTCAATATATTTCTATCCCAATTCATAAACTTATGTAACCCACCAGCAGCTTCTAGAATATTTGTTTTTGGACGTAGGTATAAGTGATATGTGTTTCCTAAGATAATATCTGGATTAATATCGTTCCTCAATTCACGCTGGTGTACACCTTTAACTGTTGCTACTGTACCTACAGGCATAAAAATTGGAGTTTCTATATCTCCGTGATCTGTTGTAAAAACACCTGCTCTGGCTTTACTTTGAGGGTCTTTTGCTTTTAATTGAAATTGCATATTTTAAAATCGTCAAGGGCAAAGATATATAACAAAAAGTCAATCCCTAAGTAATACTATTAAATTGTTAGCAAGTGATATCACTTCGTTAATAAAAGCTTTACTACATTCTTTGCTAAACTTAGTTAAAGGCTTACTTTTGACAGCGAAATTTGTAACTAACATTAATATGTCAAACACACAACAATTAGAAAATTTAACCACTCAGGTTCGTAGAGATATACTTCGAATGGTTCATAAAGTTAATTCTGGTCATCCTGGAGGTTCATTAGGATGTGCTGAGTTTTTTGTAGCGCTTTTTAATGAAGTCATGAACAGAAATGATGGTTTTGATATGAATGGAAAAAATGAAGATTTATTTTTCTTATCAAACGGTCACATATCTCCTGTATTTTATAGTGTTCTTGCTAGAGCTGGTTATTTTTCTGTTGATGAATTAAATACATTTAGGTTAATCGATTCTCGTTTACAAGGTCATCCTACTACACATGAAGGGTTACCTGGGGTAAGGGTTGCTTCAGGATCTCTTGGTCAAGGGTTATCAGTAGCTATAGGAGCAGCGGAAACTAAAAAATTGAATAAGGACAATAATTTGATTTATACATTACTTGGTGATGGTGAATTACAAGAAGGGCAAAATTGGGAGGCCATTATGTATGCAGCGGGTAATAAGGTTGATAATTTAATTGCAATTGTAGATTTAAATGGTCAGCAAATTGATGGATCTACCGATGATGTTTTACCAATGGGAAGTATGAAAGCTAAATTTGAAGCTTTTGGATGGGAAGTGATAGAAATTGAAAAAGGTAACAATATAAACGCAATATTAGACGGAATGTCTAAAGCTAAAAACAAAACTGGGCAAGGAAAACCTATTTGTGTTTTGTTAAAAACTGTAATGGGTAATGGTGTAGATTTTATGATGTATACCCACGCTTGGCACGGAAAAGCACCTAATGACGAGCAATTAGCAATTGGTTTAACTCAAAATCCTGAAACTTTAGGAGATTATTAATATCTAGACAGATACATTATGAAAACATATATAAATACAGGAAATAAAGATACACGTTCAGGTTTTGGGGCTGGATTAACAGAGTTAGGCAAAACCAATACTGATGTTGTTGCACTTTGTGCAGATTTAACAGGATCTCTTAAAATGGATGAATTTAAAGCTAATCATCCAGAACGTTTTTTTCAGGTTGGAATTGCTGAAGCTAATATGATTGGTATGGCTGCTGGAATGACCATAGGTGGCAAAATACCTTTTACAGGAACTTTTGCTAATTTTTCTACTGGTAGAGTTTACGATCAGATACGACAAAGTGTTGCTTATTCTGGAAAGAATGTGAAAATTTGCGCATCGCATGCTGGTTTGACTTTAGGAGAAGATGGTGCAACACACCAAATTCTAGAAGATATTGGACTCATGAAAATGTTACCAGGAATGACCGTTATTAATACTTGTGACTTTAATCAAACTAAAGCAGCAACAATAGCTATAGCAAATCATAATGGTCCAGTATATCTTCGCTTTGGAAGACCAAAAGTAGCTAATTTCACCTCTGAAGATCAAAATTTTGAAATCGGAAAAGCAGTGAAATTAACAGAAGGTAATGATGTGACAATAGTAGCTACTGGACATTTAGTTTGGGAGGCTTTAGAAGCTTCAAAAATATTAAACGATAATGGTATTTCTGCTGAAGTGATAAACATACATACTATTAAGCCTTTAGATGATCAAGCTATAATTGACTCTGTTAGTAAAACTGGATGCATTGTTACGGCAGAAGAACACAACTATATGGGAGGTTTAGGAGAAAGTGTTGCAAGAGTTTTAGCGTTACACAAACCAACTCCTCAAGAATTTATTGCTACTAATGATACTTTTGGAGAATCTGGCACACCAGCGCAATTAATGGATAAATATGGTTTAAACAGTAATTCAATTATTGATAAAGTGAAAGCTGTTATGAAAAGAAAATAATTTATTATTTATTTCGTTTTTATACCATAACTCAAAAAACGAATGAACTTATGAAAAAATTATTTTTATTAACTGTATTTAGTTGTTTTGCAATATGCTCTTGGGCACAAGTTGGATCATCGTATGGTTTTAAGGGCGGATTAAATTATAATAGTAATGGCGATTTAATTGAAACTGCAACCTCAGCAGCTGAGAATCCTGACAGAAATATTGGTTTCCATATCGGTATATTTGGTAAATTAGGAAATAAATTATATTTCAGACCTGAATTAATATATACAAATACACAAAGTGAATATAGTGATGAGGATTTTAAACTTCAAAAATTAGATGCCCCTCTATTGGTAGGTTTAAAATTAATTGGACCTATTAGTGTATTTGCAGGACCTTCACTACAATATATTTTAAATTCAGACTTTGATGGTATTGATATTGATGACGTTGAAAACGACCTTACAGTCGGTTTTAATTTTGGGGTATCGTTTAGCTATAAAAAATTTGGTGTTGATTTAAGGTATGAAAGAGGCTTTAATGATAATGAAGCTCAGTTTTTAAACAATAATAATATAGATATTAGTAGGTTAGACACAAGGCCAGAACAATTTATATTAAGCTTATCCGTAGCTATTTAAAGTTAACCACATAAAAATAAAAAGAGCTATTCTCAAAGAATAGCTCTTTTTATTTTTTATATAAAGTTTTATTAAGAATCATTTCTAGATTGTGTACTATCTGGGTCTAAGTAATTAGGGATTCCATCTCCATCTGTATCGTCATTAAGCGGGTTTCCATCTCCAATATCATTAGTCGGATCACCATCTCCATCTCTATCTACCGTTAAATCAGTGTCAGGTTCTAAATCTTCGTCTATAGTTCTTACCCCATCATTATCATCATCTGTATCTAAAAAATTAAAAGAACCATCTTCATCTGTATCATCAGTTCTTACATCTAAATCATTGTTAAGATCTTCTAAATAACTAGGTATTCCATCATCATCATGATCATTAACTCGAGTACTAAATAATTCGAATTTAAATATTAAAGGTGCAAAAAACGGAATTCCTGAACTGGCAGATGGGTTATCAAAAAACCCTAGCCCAGAAGGCATAAAAACAACTCCAATTCCTGGGTTAATAAAATCTACTGTTCCATCAGGATTTATATTAAATGATTCAGCTTCATTAAAATCTAAAAAAGCTCTACTAAATCCTGGCACTACACCTATTAAATCAAAATCAATAGGGTTTACAGAATCATCAAATACTTCTCCATCTAGTAAACTTCCAGAAAAATTCACTAACACATTATCTGAAACATTAGGGCTATTAGTTCCCCCTCCTGTTCTAATGTTTAAAATATAGAACTCATAATCGACTCCTGCAAAAACAGTTTGTCTTATTTCAACAGCATCTATTAAAAGTGTATTATTAGCCGGGTCTGGCAACCCTCCAAGTGGTGGGACCTCAGAAATAATAATATCATTTATTGTAGGGTTTGGGTTATTAGCTAAGCTTGCAGAATTATAAAAATGTGTATTTAAATATTCTAATAAAGTATCCCTATCAATTACCTGTTGTTCAGCCCTATCTCTAGGAGGTTGAATATTTATATCATCATCATCATTACCACAAGAATTCAAGATTACTGTTAAACATAAAATAAAAAATATTATTTTTCCTATTTTCATTATAAATTAAATTTTGGACTGCAAGATACAATTTTATAATATTGTTGTACAACTACATTAACGTAGTTTTTTATATTTTATGCGGGTAGATAAATATCTCTGGTGTCTTCGTTATTTTAAAACACGAAGTATCGCAACGACAGCTTGTAAAAAAGGACAAGTAAGAGTAAATAATGCTATAGTAAAGCCTAGTAGAGAGGTATATGCTACAGATAAAATAATTATTAGGAAGAATCAAGTGAATTATCAATTAACAGTAAATGATATTCCTCCTAATAGAGTTGGAGCTAAGCTAGTAGATATTTATAGAATAGATACCACTCCTAAGTCTGAATTTGAGGCTCAAGAATTATTAAAATTTTCTAAAGATTATTATCGAAAAAAAGGTATAGGAAGGCCTACTAAAAAAGACCGAAGAGATATTGATGGTTTTTATGACGAAAATGAGTAGTTTTATATTTTTAAACTTCTTAAGTACTATATTATGACAGTTAAGAACAATGCCATTTTAACTCATCAAGAAATTAATCATAAAATAAAACGTATTGCATATCAAATTTATGAAAGCAATATTGATGAAAATGAAATTATTTTAGCTGGTATTGATTATAACGGATATTTATTAGCTAAAAAATTAAAAACAATTTTAGCTAATATATCTCCTATAAAGCCTGTTCTCTGTAGAGTACTCATAAATAAAAAAGAGCCTAGAAACGAAATTAAAACATCATTAAAACTTGAAGATTATAAAAACAAATCGATTGTTTTAATTGATGATGTTTTAAATTCTGGTACAACTTTAATTTATGGGGTTAAGCATTTTTTAGAAGTCCCTCTTAAACAATTTAAAACTGCTGTGTTAGTAAATAGAAATCACAAAAAATATCCTGTAAAAGCAGATTTTAAAGGGATTTCACTCTCAACATCTTTACATGAACATATAGAAGTTGTTTTAGAAGGGAAACAATTTGAAGTTACTTTAAAATAAATTTAAAATTATATCATCTACAATCGTTCTAGTAGTTTTTAAATCTGTAGTAATAGTTATATCTGATTGATTATAAAATTGAGTACGCTCAAATAAATGTTTTCCAATAAACTCAATTAATAATTCTCTAGAAGTTAAATGCGAAATTAATGGTCGTTTATTTGTTTCGTTTTCTAAACGTTCTACAATACTATTAATTGAAGATTTTAGGTAAATAGATGTAATAGCTTTGTTATTTGTTATCTTATCCATATTTCCTGCATAACATGGAGTACCTCCTCCTAGTGCAAGTATTAACTTTGTATTGTCAACAAGAATTTGATTCAGTGACAAAGCTTCTTTTTTTCTAAAATATATCTCTCCTTTATCTTTAAAAATAGAGCTAATAGTTTTACCTTCAGATTGTTCTATAAAATCATCTAAATCAATAAAATTATATTTTAATTTTTCTGCTAATTCTCTTCCTATTGTAGACTTACCAGAAGCCATATAACCTAATAAAATTATAATCATTTTTCGTTATAAATTGATTCTTAAAACTTTGCATTTATGCTTCACAAAAAAACAAAAATTTATCTAAAAAAAGTATTGTTTTATAAATTAAACATTTTATATTTGCACCCTCGTTAGAGAAAATTATTGACCTGGTAGCTCAGTTGGTAGAGCATCTCCCTTTTAAGGAGAGGGTCCTGGGTTCGAGCCCCAGCCAGGTCACAAAAAGTTAAGCTTATTCGCTTAACTTTTTTAGTTTAAATACTTTTTTAAAGCGCACGTGGCGGAATTGGTAGACGCGCTAGCTTGAGGGGTTAGTGATCATTAGGTCGTGGAAGTTCGAATCTTCTCGTGCGCACTTTAAAATTAATAAAAAGCTCCATAATTAATAAATTATGGAGCTTTTATAATACTTAATCTAATTATATATTTTATATAATATCATCTGGTCTACCTTTAAGGCGTTTCTCTATTCTACGTTTTTTTTCAGTTAATCGTTTCATAAGGTCCATTAAATCAGAATCTTTACTTTCCTTATAAACTTCATTAAGTGCAAGAATAAGTCGTTTCGCTTCTCTAGAAGCTGATACTCTTTCACTAGTTGTCATATTACTCATTTTAGCATTTTCAAATGCAATCGCTTCTTCCAACAAACTCATAAATATTAAATTTTGCCCTAAAACTATTTAAAATAATATTAATAATGAAATTAAAAAGCATTAAGCGTATTATTTTTTTCTATATACTTATATAAAATATTGATTAACTCTAGTTATATATACAAAAACTAGGTCATTCTTTTTTATATCTTTACAAGACTATATGAGTCATACAATTTCAATTATCGGTTCTGGTTTCTCTTCATTATCTGCAGCATGTTATTTAGCAAAAAGCGGTAATACTGTTACCATTTACGAAAAAAACCCAACAATAGGCGGTCGTGCTAGACAGTTATATAAAGATGGTTTTACTTTTGATATAGGACCGACTTGGTATTGGATGCCTGATGTATTTGAGAAATTCTTTTTAGATTTTAATAAAAAACCTTGCGATTATTATACATTAGAAAAACTTAATCCAGCGTATAGCGTTTATTTTGGAAAGAATGATTATATCACCATTGAAGACACTTTAGATAAGATAAGTGCTGCTTTTGAAGCTGAAGAACCTAATAGTTCAATAAAACTTAAAAAGTTTATAAACAAAGCTAAAAGCAATTATGATATTGCTATTAAAGATTTAGTTTATAATCCTGGAGTATCTCCACTTGAATTAATTACTCCTGCTACCATAAAAAAACTCAACCAGTTTTTTAGTAACATAAAAAGAGATGTACGAAAAGAGTTTAAAAATACTCGTCTTGCTCAAATATTAGAATTTCCTGTACTATTTCTTGGAGCCAAACCAAGCAAAACACCATCATTTTACAATTTTATGAATTATGCTGATTTTGGCCTCGGAACATTTCATCCTAAAAAAGGCATGTATCAAGTTATTCTTGCTATGCAAGCACTAGCTATTGAATTAGGAGTTACAATTAAAACAAATTCACCAATTGATAAAATCCACATAGAGAATGGAAGTGCTTCTGGAATAACATGTAATGGTAAAATTTATAAATCTGATATTATTTTAAGTGGTGCTGATTATCACCATACAGAAACCTTATTAGAAAAAAAATATAGGCAATATTCTGAATCTTATTGGAAGAAAAAAGTCTTTGCCCCTTCTTCTCTACTCTTTTATGTTGGATTTAATAAAAAGTTGAAACATGTAAATCATCATACCTTATTTTTTGATGTGGATTTTGATATACATAGTCATGATATTTATGACGTTCCAAAATGGCCAGAAAACCCTTTGTTTTATGCTAGTTTTCCCAGTATAACAGATAATAATGCTGCACCAAGCGGAAAAGAAGCTGGCATATTTTTAATACCATTAGCGCCAGGCATAAAAGATACTAATGAAATTAGAGCAAAATATTTTAATAAAATTATTGATCGATTTGAAAAATTAACTTCACAAAAAGTTTCTGACAATATTCTATTTAAAGAGTCTTTTTGTATAAATGATTTTATAAAAGATTATAATTCTTATAAAGGAAATGCATACGGAATGGCTAACACCTTATTACAAACAGCATTTTTACGCCCTAAGTTAAAAAGTAAAAAAGTAAAGAATTTATATTTTACAGGACAGCTCACTGTTCCTGGACCTGGAGTGCCTCCATCATTAATTTCTGGAAAGCTAGTTTCAGAATTAATTAATAAACAATTTGAAAAACAAAAATTAAGTTCTAACTTAGAAATCGTTCAAACAAAAGCTTAACTATGAAATCTATTTTTGATTCTGTATCTAATAATTGTAGTAAGATTGTAACTCAATCTTATAGCACTTCATTTACATTAGCTACAAAAATGCTATCAAAATCTATACGACAAGATATTTATAGTTTATATGGTTTTGTTCGTTTAGCTGATGAGATTGTAGACTCGTTCCACGATTATGATAAGAGCACGTTATTTGAAAAGTTTGAAAAAGATTTAGAATATGCCATAACACATAAAATAAGTTTAAACCCTGTATTAAATGCATTTCAAAATACATATCATAAATACAAGATAGAACAGCATTTAGTAAATTCTTTTATGGATAGTATGCGATTAGATTTGCATAAAACAAATTATCTAACTGAGGAAGAGTTTAAAAATTATATTTATGGTTCTGCAGATGTTGTGGGTTTAATGTGTTTAACAATTTTTGTTAAAGGTGATAAGAAAAAATATGACGAATTAAAAAATACAGCAATGTCTTTAGGTTCTGCATTTCAAAAAGTAAATTTTTTAAGAGACTTAAAAGCAGATCATGATGATTTAAACCGTACTTACTTTCCAAATACTGATTTAAACAATTTAAACGAAAACTCTAAACAGTCTATTATAAAGGATATTGAAGCAGATTTTGCTAAAGGATTAAGTGGTATTCGCAAATTACCAATTGAAGCAAAGTTTGGTGTTTTTATGGCATACAGATATTATAGTCAACTTCTAAAAAAACTTAAAAAGACTCCAGCTTCTCAAATAAAACATACGCGTATTAGAGTTCCAAATTATAAAAAAGTAGAGCTTTTAACTCGTAGTTATGTAAAATATCAACTTAATTTAATGTAATTAAAACAATGCAAACCTTATATTGGATATTAGCTTTTATTCTAACTTTTTGTATTATGGAGTTTATGGCATGGTTTACCCATAAATATGTTATGCATGGCTTTTTGTGGAGTTTACATAAAGATCATCATAAAAAAGATCATGATAGTTGGTTTGAGCGTAATGATGCTTTTTTTATTTTTTATGCTGTAGTCAGTATCGGATTTTTTTTATTATGGAGATATAACGGATTATGGGTAGGATTACCTATTGGTATCGGAATATTTGCATATGGTTTAGCGTATTTTATAGTACATGATATATTTATTCATCAACGTTTTAAACTATTTAGAAATGCTAATAACATATATGCAAAAGGTGTACGTAGAGCCCATAAAATGCATCATAAACATTTAGGTAAAGAAAAAGGAGAGTGTTTTGGGATGCTTTTTGTTCCATTTAAATATTTTAAAAAATAAGTACAGATGGTTTATTTGTATTTATTATTAAACTTAAGCTCTCTATTGATTCCTTTTTTATTCAGTTTTCATCCTAAAATACAGTTTTATAAGTATTGGAAATTTCTTTTTCCTTCTATTTTAATAACAATGTTGGTATTCATACCATGGGATATTATTTTTACTCAGCAGGAGTTTTGGGGATTTAACACTACTTATTTTTTAGGCATTGAATTATTTAAACTTCCAATAGAAGAATGGTTATTTTTTATATGCATTCCATATGCATGCGTATTTACGCATTACGCATTACTACATTATTTTCCTAATACAATATTTTCTGTAAAGCATACAAAACTTATTAGCTGGTTTTTAATTACTGTATTGTTTATTGGTGTGATCTTTAATTATAATAAATGGTATACTTTAATTAACTTTTCATATGCTATATTACTGCTAATCCTTATTTATAATTTAAATTTTAAATTACTACAAGAATATTATTTCACATTTATTATAATGCTAATTCCGTTTTTTATTGTGAATGGAATTTTAACTGGAAGTTTTATTGATAATGAAGTTGTATGGTATAATAATTCTGAAAATCTAAATATAAGATTATTTACCATTCCTATTGAAGATACTATTTATGCATTAACTCTTATCCTCTCAAATTTGTTTTTAATGAAGATTTTTCAAAAAAAGCGTGTTAAAAAGAATTGATTAAGTCATCAATTACATTTCTAACTTTATTACTATTCCAATTTGAAGCACCAGTTTTATCAATAACAATATTACCATTTTTGTCTAACAGAAATGTTCGTGGAATACTTGTAACGCTAAGCATTTCTGGAGCAGTAGATATAGGCACATATGACTTGAAATTATAATTGTTATCCTCTAAAAAATCCTTAACTGTTTCTTGCTTTTCATTAGATATAAATACAAATTCTATTTTATCTTTATAATCGTTATGCAATTCTTTTAAATTGGGCATTTCTGCTATACACGGTGGACACCATGTCGCCCAAAAGTTAATTAGTACAATTTTGTCTTTATTATTTTGAAAATTAAAACGATTACCATTAATATCTTGCAATTGCCAATTGTAATTGGTTACTACATTTCTTTTTTCTGCTTTTATAATCGAAGGTCCAAACAAGGCTAACCCTTTATGTAGCATTACTTGTATAGGTGTTCTGGTTTGTGGTATAATTAATAATGTAATCCCTATTAAAAAAATAACATTACTTAATTTAGGTTTTTTAATATTCATATAACTTTTCAAAAACTTATTGTTAATGCTAAAATTACATTAAAGTGATTAATAGTCTTATGGTTTAACATTTTATTTTTATAAACTATTACAAAAAGTTAAGGTGTTACAATCATAAGTAGAAGTAACACCTTAATCTAACAAAAAACAAAATTTAATTTTATCCTTTTAAACTTAATATTAACCAACAATTACCAAGTTTAAGAATAAACAATCAAATGAATTTATGACTCATTCGTTATATCACAAATATAATAGGTATGCTTATTTCAAAATGTTAGCTACATAACACAAATATGCTATTTTTTTAAAATTCTTATTTCGTTTCTATTAAATTCTATAAATTTTTCTGACTTTAATTCATTTAAAAGAATATTTAGTGTAGATCTAGAAGTACCTATTAAAGAAGCTATGTCTTTTTGGGTATAAGGATTATGAATTACTTTATCTCCCGTTGTTTTGCATTCTGTACCATATTCATTTTCTAATTCGCCTAAAAATTCTATCAGTCTAGTTTTCGTATCTTTAAATAATAACAATTGAAGACGTCTCTCTAATTTTTTTAGTTTAAAACCAATAAATTTATAAACCTTCAAGCTAAATGTTTGATTAGTTCTCATCAAATCATGCATTGTATCTACTTTTATAGGACAAATAGATGTTTGGTTATCTAAAGATTGAGCAAATTCATCTCTCTTATTTTCTCCCAATATTGCTTTTTCTCCAAATAATTCTCCTTTGGTAAGTATCGCTTTTACTACTTCTTCACCACTTTCAGTATAATATCCAATTTTAACTTTACCGTTTTCTATAAGATAGACTTTACTTGCTGAATCTTCTTCAAAATAGATATAATCCTTTTTTTTATAAGCGTCAAATTTGTGAGTTTTTTTAAATGAACGGAATTTATGAGGGCATAACGTCTTAAAAAGATTTACCCCATCAAAATACCATAATGCAGTCATTGTTCATTTACTTAGTTATAAATTGTGGTCGCCTATTTAATTATACACTTACAGTATAGCGCATAAAAAAACTCCTAATAACTAGGAGTTTTTTGTTAAATATTTATTTAAGAAATTAAGCGTTAGCTTTTTTAATTAAATTTAATGCTGAGCCTTCATTATACCAATCAATTTGTCCTTGATTATAAGTATGATTTGTTATAATTATGTTTGAAGTTCCGTCGGTATGCACCACTTCAATTGTTAATGGTTTACCAGGAGCAAACTCATTTAAATCAAGGAAATTAAATGTATCATCTTCTTGAATTAGGTCATAATCACTTTCATTAGCAAATGTTAAACCTAACATTCCTTGTTTTTTAAGGTTTGTTTCATGTATACGTGCAAAAGATTTTACTAGTACTGCTGCTACACCTAAATGACGCGGCTCCATTGCTGCATGTTCTCTAGAAGATCCTTCTCCATAATTATGATCTCCAACAACTATAGTTTTAATATTTGCAGCTTTATATTCACGTTGTGTATCTGGTACACCTCCATACTCTCCTGTTAATTGATTTTTTACAAAATTTGTTTTCTTATTATAAGCATTTACAGCTCCAATTAAACAGTTGTTAGATATATTATCTAAATGCCCTCTAAAACGCAACCAAGGTCCCGCCATTGATATATGATCTGTTGTGCATTTCCCAAATGCTTTAATTAAAAGCTTAGCTCCTTTTATTTCGTTACCTATAGGTATAAAAGGAGTTAAAAGTTCTAATCTTTCAGAATCAGGAGAAACTTTTATTTGTATTTGACTACCATCTTCTTCTGGTGCTAAATAACCATTATCCTTAACATCAAATCCTTTTTGAGGTAATTCCCATCCAGTTGGTTCATCAAACATTACTTCTTCTCCATTATCATTAAGTAGTTTATCTGTTAACGGATTAAAATCTAATCGTCCAGAAATTGCAATAGCAGCTGTTAATTCTGGAGAGGCGACAAAAGCATGTGTATTAGGATTACCATCAGCACGTTTAGCAAAATTTCTATTAAAAGAATGTACTATACTATTCTTTGGTGCATTTTTAGGGTCGCTATATCTCGCCCATTGTCCAATACATGGACCACAAGCATTAGTGAAAATTTTAGCATCTAATCTTTCAAATACATTAAGGATTCCATCTCTTTCTGCAGTATAACGTACTTGTTCAGATCCAGGATTAATTCCTAATTCTGCTTTCATCTTTATACCCTTATCTAAAGCTTGTTGCGCTATTGAGGATGCTCTTGATAAATCTTCATAAGAAGAATTAGTACACGAACCGATTAAACCCCATTCAACTTGTAAAGGCCAATCGTTAGCTTGTGCTTTCTCAGACATTTCTTTACCAACAGTAGTAGATAAATCTGGCGTAAAAGGTCCATTTAAAAGTGGGCCTAATTCAGATAAATTAATATCTATGACTTGGTCAAAATATTGTTCCGGATTTGCATATACATCTGCATCAGCTGTTAAATAATCTTTAACTTGGTTTGCAGCATCTGCAACATCACTTCTGTCTGTAGCTCTTAAATAACGTTCCATTGATTCATCATATCCAAATGTAGATGTAGTTGCTCCAATTTCTGCTCCCATATTACAGATTGTACCTTTACCAGTACAAGACATTGCTGTAGCTCCAGGTCCAAAATACTCTACAATAGCACCAGTACCTCCTTTAACTGTTAATATTTCTGCAACTTTTAAAATCACATCTTTTGGTGCTGTCCAGCCTGATAATTTCCCTGTTAACCTCACTCCGATTAATTTAGGAAACTTTAATTCCCAAGGCATACCAGCCATTACATCTACAGCATCTGCCCCTCCTACACCAATAGCAATCATTCCTAAACCTCCAGCGTTTACAGTATGAGAATCAGTTCCAATCATCATCCCTCCAGGAAATGCATAATTTTCTAATACTACTTGATGTATAATTCCTGCGCCTGGTTTCCAAAAACCAATTCCATATTTATTAGATACTGATTCTAAAAAATCAAATACTTCACTACTCACATCATTAGCATGTTTTAAATCTACTGAAGCACCTTCTTTAGCTTGTATTAAATGATCACAGTGCACTGTAGTAGGTACTGCAACTTTTTTCTTTCCAGCTTGCATAAACTGTAATAATGCCATCTGAGCTGTTGCATCTTGGCAAGCAATACGATCTGGTGCAAAATCAACATAATCCTTACCTCTGGTAAATCCTTTATTAGTAGTACCATCCCAAAGGTGTGAGTATAAAATTTTCTCTGAAAGTGTCAATGGTTTCCCCACTATTTTTCGAGCTTCATTTACTCTAGAAACCATATTTTTATACACATCTTTAATTACGTCAATATCAAATGCCATATTCTTTGTTTTTTTAGTTTTTGTTGAATATTAAGTCTGACGAAATTACAAAAAATTACATATAATTATAAAATATCTAATGAATAAACCTTTCAGCTCATTTATTATTATAGAATAGTTATTTTTAGTTGTTATTTTTCAAAGAAATCGGATTTTAGAGTTAAAAAAATGAGAATTCCCTAATATTAAAATCGCAGTTATTTCAAAAAATATTCACTTTATATTTTAAAATAAGAGTTTTATAATACAAAAAAGTAACTGTAATACGATTAATGTAATGCTCAAGAGCGAGAAAATATTTTAGCTTGCAAATAATTAAAATAAGCTTTTAATTATTTGTTCTTCTGTAATCCCTTCAGCCTCAGCTTTATAATTTTTTATAATTCGATGACGAAGAATACTATTAGCAACAGCTTGAATATCTTCAATATCTGGAGAAAATTTTCCTTGAATTGCTGCATGTGTTTTAGCTGCTAAAATTAAGTTTTGAGATGCTCTTGGTCCTGCTCCCCAATCTATATATTGTTTAACCAAATCTGCAGCAGATTTACTATTTGGTCGTGTTTTAGCTACCATAGTTACTGCGTATTCTACAACATTATCTGCTACTGGAATGCGACGAATCAATTCTTGAAAATTAATGATTTCTTCTGCAGAAAACAAAGAATCTACTTTTACTTTTTTATCCGTAGTTGTCGATTTAACAACTTCAACTTCTTCCTTAAATGTTGGGTATTCCAAATTTATGGCAAACATAAATCGATCTAACTGTGCTTCAGGTAATGGATAAGTTCCTTCTTGTTCTATTGGATTTTGTGTTGCTAAGACAAAATAAGGTAAATCTAATTTATAATGATGACCAGCTACCGTCACAGCTCTTTCTTGCATTGCTTCTAAAAGGGCTGCTTGTGTTTTTGGTGGTGTTCTATTAATCTCATCAGCTAATATAATATTACCAAAAATCGGGCCTTTAATAAATTTAAATTGCCTATTCTCATCTAATATCTCACTTCCTAGAATGTCGCTTGGCATTAAATCAGGAGTAAACTGAATACGCTTAAAGTTAAGTCCTAAAGCTTGTGCTATAGTATTAACCATTAATGTTTTTGCTAAACCTGGAACACCAACTAACAACGAATGTCCGCCTGAGAAAATAGAAATCAATATTTGATCTACAACTTCATCTTGTCCAATAATTACTTTAGCTATTTCAGATTTTAGGGTTCGATACTTTTTTACAAGTTGTTCAATGGCAGTAACATCAGACATATATTATTTTTCTTTTTTCAACCAATTACTATTAAACTCACATTTGCGATGCTCTCCGTTAAGCTTAACATAAGTCTCAATGATTTTTTCTTTCTGCCATTTTTCAATAGCTTTTAGTTTTTTATCGTTTAAAGCAAATTCTCTAACCTTAACATAATCTCTTGCAAACTCAGCTTCGTGCTCATCTACTCTATCGGATACTGTTAACAACTTAAATCGCATTTCATTAACTCTATCTGCATCATTTAATACTTCACTAATCTCTCCATCTTTAAGTCCTTCTATCTGAGCATAAAGACTAGGTTCCATGTTAGTTAAATCAAAACTATAATCTCCGGTTTGGCTATTTAACAATAATCCGCCTTCAAATTTAGTTTCTTTTTGTTCACTTACTTCTCTAGCTGCATCAGCAAAAGAAATCTCTCCTGCTATTATTTTTTTTCTAACATCTTTTAGTTTTTGTTTTGCTTCATCTATAGCAATTTGTGGTATTTCTGGTCTTAACAATATGTGTCTTACATCATATTCTTGGCCTCTAATTTTTTCCAGATAAATAATATGGAATCCATAGATAGTTTCAAAAGGCTCTGAAATTTCTCCTTCTTGCAAAGAAAAAGCAACATCTCTAAACTCTTTTATATTTCTAGGTCTACTTCTAATCATTGGATCTAATTTCCCGCCTCTAGCTTTAGATCCAGTATCTTGAGAATATAATACCGCTTTTGTATTAAAACTAGCTCCATTTTCAAGTATATCTGTTCTAAACTCATTAAGTCTATCAATTACTTTTTGTTTTTCTTCTTGAGTTATTTTTGGAATTACTATTATTTGAGCAATTTTCAATTCAGTTCCTATAATCGGGCGCTCACTTTTAGGAATGTCATTATAATACTCTCTAACTTCTTCAGGAGTTACTTCTATTTCTGCTATAACTTTCTCCTGCATTTTTTGTGCTAGGCTATTATTTTTATTTATCTCATAAATATCCGCTCTTAGTTCTTGTTCAGACTTTTTACTGAAAATTTTGAGCAACCTTGGCATAGAACCGTTAGCTTGTCTCAGGAAAGCATTCAACTGTTGGTCAGTATATGATCGTATTTCTGCATCATTAATTACTATACTATCTTGAATAGCTTGATGTATATACAATTTACTCTCTAACAATTGCCCAACCATTTGACATCGTGTTATATTTTCGATCGAAACCCCTCCAGCTTTAAGTTGCTTAAATTGTTCATCTATATCTGAATCTAATACAACAAATTCACCTACTACAGCAGCTACTCCATCAATTTTTATACGACCATCAGAGCGAGTTTCAACTTTCTTTTCTTCTTTCTTCACCTCTTCTTCTATAATTTCTTGTGCAGTTATTGTAGTATATGACAATAACATTGAAACACAAATCACTATATATTTCATTCTATTTAAAAATTTCAAATTGTTTATTTTTAATTGCATCTTTTGTAATATCTTTTTCTAATTCTTTAATAAACTCTAGTTTTCGTTTATTAATAATTATCTGTTTTATTGTAGGCATTACATATTCAATTGGAGCTATTTCATTTCTATTCAACACTTCATTTACCTGCATCAAATATAATCCTAAAGAGTCTTTAAGCTGTATAAAATTAGATTTTTTTAACAGTTCTTTTTTATTATCAATTGTTATTACTGGGATTTTAGAAATTGCTTGATCTAACCTTATCCAGATAGAGTCATTTAACGAATATGATTTAAACTGAATAGATATAGAATCTAATATTTGTTTATCTTCTTTATTAAAACGTTTAAATCGTCTTTCTACTTCATCTACACCTTCGTTATTCTCATTAATGTTTATATATCTAAATTTAATAAGTTCTTCATTTAATTTAAATGTTTCTATGTTTTCGTTATAAACTTTTACAGTTTCAGCTTTATCAATAATCGTATCTAAACTTCGTTTAACTAATGCTTCCAAATATGCTTTAATATATAAATCTTCTTTATACTGATTGACCAAATTATCATATTCAATTTGCGTTTCTTCTGGTAAATTAAATTTTGCTCCAGCTATAAGCAATTCTTTAGTTGCCCATTGATTTATATAATTATTTATTCGTAAAAGACTATCTTCTTTTGTAATGTCATCAACAAGTAACCCTTCGACATCTTCAAAATATAAATAGGAATTATTTACTCTTGCAATTGGTTTTTCTTCTGTTTCTTTTTTTAAAAAATTACAGGAGCTTAAAACAATTAAACAAGTTAATAATAGTATGATTTTTTTAAATTTCAATGTGACAATAATTGGGTTTTAATATTATTTAAAACGTTATTATTAATTTTTATTTTATATTTTTTCGCTAAACTATCTATTAAACTAACTTCTTTTTGAGCTTGAAAAGCACTTACTACAATTCCTCTGGC
Organism: Flavobacteriaceae bacterium; assembly: GCA_003443635.1. Lineage (NCBI taxonomy): Bacteria > Pseudomonadati > Bacteroidota > Flavobacteriia > Flavobacteriales > Flavobacteriaceae > Flavobacteriaceae bacterium. The sequence goes on from CP031964.1 coordinate 2,671,554, forward strand.
TTCATTAAATGTTTTTGTTCTTTTTGGTAAGATTTTATTTACTTTAATAACATAATATGCATCATTGTGATAATAAACGTTGGAAACTCCTTTTTTAAAATTAAATCCTTCTGGAATAATGCTATGGTCTTTACCAACAATATCTTTTGTAAAAAGGACATTTTGTCTTCCATTTTGATTTAATTCTTTCTTTATTATATCAATATCATCATTTTTTAACCACAATTTTTGAAGGTATTCGCTAGTTTTTTCACTAGACGACCTTGCAATAATCGCATCAATTCTCTCTTTAAAAATATAATTGCTTTTATTGTTCTCATAAAACTTCATCAATTCAATTGAATCATTTTTTACACTATTCCACACTTTAGCTTCCATCAACTCAAATAACAATAATCCTTCTTCAAACTCTTTAATAGTATTTGCAAATTCAAGATTCTCAAGATGTAAATTATCTTTATAATAGCTTAATATCTTTTCGTTTATAAAAGCTTTATACTCTGAACTCACATATGTATCTAGTTCTTTTTTTTCTAAATTTCTCTTTTCAGATTCCTTTAAAAACTCAACAAAATCAGTGTATTTATATTCGTTTTGCCTAATTTTAAAAAGAACTTTATTTTGAGAAAGGTTAAAAGTTAGGTTCCAGTTTTCGTTTAACAAATTCTTTTCGAAAGTCGATATAAAATCAGACAAATCTGAATTATCATATCTAACATGATATACATTTAATAACTTATTAATCAATGCTGTATTTATTCGTTCCGAACGACTATCACGTTTCACTTCTATTTCAAGCTTATGTTTTAAAGTTTCAAAAGGTTCTAATGGCTTTTTTTCATACAGTTTTATAATATGCCATCCAAAATCACTTTTAAAAGGTTTAGATATTTCTCCCATATTATTTAATGCAAATGCAGCATTTTCAAAACTTTGAGATCCCAAATCTCCGCTCTTAAAAGGGTTTAATTTCCCTCCTCGTTTTGCTGAGTTTGCATCATCAGAAAATTGTTTTGCCAAGTTTTCAAAATTTTCTCCCTGCTTAATTAAATTATAAATTTCATTAATACGATCTTCTGAATTTAGTAATGCATCATTTTTATTAAATGAAGTCATAATATGCCCTATAGTAACTTCTCCTCTGGTTTTTCTCTTATCAAATACTTTTACAACATGATATCCAAATTGTGTTCTAAAAGGTTGAGAAACTTCATTTATATTTGTGCTATACACTACATTTTCAAAATCATAAACCATTTTAAATCCAGAAAAATAGCCTAAATCTTCTGCAAAAATTGAATTCCCATCATGAAATTCATCTCTCACAGATTCAAATCCATCATTAATTAATCGTTCGCGTAATTTTAATATTTGAGAATACACTTGTATTGTATCTCTCTCGTATTCTGGAATAGATACAAGTATATGACTAGCTTTAATATCGTATTTAATCCTTTCGTAAGCTTCTTTAACTAAATCCTCAGTTACCTCATGATCAGTTAGATACTTTTTAGCTAACTGTTCTCTATAATTATGTAGTTCTTTTTTTAAAGATGCAGTTTTATCATAACCTAAAACTCTAGCTTCTTTTATTTTTAATTTATAATTTATAAATAATTTAAGATATTCATCTACATTTTTTGAGATTCTTCTTTAACAAGGTTTAAATTTTTATTATAAATCCTGATAAATTCTGATGAATAGATTGGAGTTTCGTTTATGGTTAATAAAACAGAATCATTTACTATTTGAGCATTACTAAAAATTGAAAAGCTTATAAAATAGCATATAAATAAAAAACTAACTTTCATCTCCAATTTTATTAGCATAGAGCACAAAAATAAGATATTTAAAACACAAAGCAAGTGATTCTTTAAGTAGTTAAAATGGAGTTTTAATTGTATTTTTATTTTATATTTAACAACATAAAAAATTTATTTTCATGAAATATACTATAGAAACAATCATTAAGTTGCCTCGAGATGAAGTTATCAAAAAAATGGATAATACAGATAATATGAAACATTGGCAGAAAGGATTGATTTCTGCAGAGCATATTTCTGGAACACCCGGTGAAGTAGGCGCTAAAATGAGATTGAATTTTAAATTTGGAAAGCGAGAAATGGAATTAATAGAAACTATTGCCAAACGTAATTTTCCTAAAGAATTCCATGCAACTTACGATACTAAAGGAATGCATAATATTCAACAAAACTTTTTTGAACAAACCCCTCAAGGGCATACAAAATGGGTTTCTGAATGCGAATTTTTACCAACAAGCTTTACATTAAGGATGATGACATTATTAATGCCTGGAACATTTAAAAAACAATCTAAAAAATATATGGCTGATTTTAAAAATTTTGCTGAAAACGGAATTTCTGTAGCTAATGCGTAAATTAAAACTTATTTGGGACTTTCGTGGACCTAATGCAAGTAAAACTGCTGAGCATCATGAAATACATTTAAAAGAATATATTACTGCCGAACAATTAAGTATAAATATTACTGGATTTGAAGTAATTTCTGAAATGCACTCCATCGCTTTTATGATTATACAAGAAAATAAAATGAAATCCATACGAGATGCTCTAAAACCTCATCGTGGTCAAGTATATTTAGGATAAAGCACATTATTAATTATGAAAAATAGAAGATCTTTTGTTAAATACTTACTTACTGGTATCGCCGGAACTACATTACTTCCAACTCAAGCATTAAACAGTATAAAATTATCGCCTAAATTACTAGATTATACTGATGATTCTGAAGATTTCTGGCAGGCCGTAAAAGAACAATTTATTTTTGCTGATGGTTTGCATTATTTTAATAATGCTTCCTTAGGGCCTTCTCCTATTACAGTTCAAAAAGCTACTAAAAAATTCAGAGAAACTTTAGATGGATTTCCTTCAAAGTATATGTGGGGTGATTGGAGCGACGAAAAAGAAACCGTTAGAAAACAAATTGCTAGCTTATTTTCTGTATCTAAAGAAGAGATTGCGATCACGCATAATACTACTGAGGGAATGAATTTAATTGCTAGAAGTTTTGATCTTCAACCTGGTGACGAAATTATTTTAGCAGATCATGAACATGCCAGCGGGACTATATGTTGGGAGGTATGGCAAGAAAGTAAAGGTATAAAAATTGTACGCCCAGTTTTACCTATAACTCCCAAAACAGTTGAAGAAGTTGTTAGTGCATACAGAAAAGCAATAACCTCAAAAACTAAAATTATTTCAATGTGCCATATAGTTAATACTAATGGAATGATTTTACCTATTAAAGAAGTTTCAAAAATGGCACATGAGCAAGGTATCTTGGTAGCTGTAGATGGTGCACAAGGAGCAGGGATGTTTGAGTTCAATTTACATGACTTGGAATGTGATTTTTACACAGCAAGTGCCCATAAATGGCTGTTTGCTCCTAAAGGTATTGGTGTGTTTTATGCAAAATCAGAAAGTCAAGCGTATTTAAAACCATTAATGGTAGCTAGAGGGCATACCGATAAAAGCATACGTCGTCTCGAAAATTACAACACACGTAACTTACCTGAATACTTAGGCTTAGGAGCTGCTGTTGAGTTTCATACCAATATAGGAAAAGAAAAAATATCCAAACGATCATATGAGCTTAAAGATTATTTTAGATCTAAAATAAAAAACAACTCCAAATTTAAATTAAAATCCCCTGAGAAAGATACTTTATCTTGTGCCATACAAACTGTAGAAATTGTTGGTAAAAATGTATCTGAAGTTAAAAAGAAGCTTTTTAATGATTATGGAATTGATACGCGACCGATGTCCAATTTTGGATTAAATGGAGTTCGTATTTCATTTGCAATTTATATCACAAAAAAAGATATTGATTATTTAGTTAATGCCTTAGAAGTTATTGCTGGATAATAAACTTTAATTTTATAAATATTTCATTTAACACATTTTTAAAACTACAAAAATAGTTTATTAACTATAAAAATAGTCGTATATTTATTACATGAAATATTACATATCAATTATTACAATCTTATATTCAATAAGTTTTTACTCTCAAGAACAACAAACAACTTTATATGGTGCTGTAACATATGATCATATTATAAAATCAGATGAAAGAAAAGAGTATAGAGTTTCTATAACATTACCTCCAGGTTTTAGTCCAAAATTATCATATGAAACACTTTATTATTTAGATAGTTGGGGTTTAAAAGAACTGGTATGCGGTACATATGCATTAGCAAATCTTTCTGATTATGTTAAATCAATAATTTTAGTTGGTATATCGACAAATGGTGACGAATATGATCATTATGTTCAAAGAGCTTTAGATTATACACCATCTCCTTTTCATACAGAATTAAACAATGGAATGATTATACAGTTAAATTCAAGAAATGGGCAAAGCTTTTCGATTGATTCATTAAATACTGGAGGGGCAAAAAAATTCATTAATTTTTTAGAAACCAAAGTTTTTAGTTTGGTTAAAGAAAAATACCCAAATGTCTCAGAAGTAAAAGGGCTTATTGGTCATTCACTTGGTGGCTTATTTGGGGTTTATGTTACTAATAAACGACCTGATATTTTTAAAAACTTAATTATTATTTCACCATCTATGTGGTGGAATAATAAAGAGTTATTCAATGATGAATTCGACAAAAACTATAAATCTATAAGTACAGAAATTAAAATGTATACTGCTATTGGCAGTAATGAAGATAAAAGATTAATTAAAGAACCTTTTTCTAAATTAAGTAATATTTTAAGTTCAATAGAAAACACGAACTTCTCTTATAAAGTTAAATCATATGAAGGTCAAAATCACAATTCAGTTTTACTTCAAAGTATTTTTGACGGACTTATATATTTATATGGATTTAATAATAATTGAAAAGATTACCTTCTACTATAATTAGGTGCTTCTTTAGTGATTGTTACATCATGAGGATGACTTTCATGTATCCCCGAAGCAGTAATTTTTATAAATTTTCCGCTTTCTTTTAATGTATCTATATCTTTAGCGCCACAATATCCCATTCCTGCTCTTAATCCTCCAACAAATTGGTGGATACTTTCGTATAATTCACCTTTATATGGTACACGTCCTACAATACCTTCTGGCACTAGTTTTTTAATATCGTCTTCTACATCCTGGAAATAACGGTCTTTACTACCTTGCTTCATCGCCTCAACAGACCCCATCCCGCGATACGATTTGAACTTACGTCCTTCATAAATTATAGTTTCTCCAGGAGATTCTTTTGTTCCTGCTAAAAGCGATCCTAACATTACTGTATCTGCACCTGCTGCAATAGCTTTAGGAATATCTCCTGTATAACGGATACCTCCATCTGCAATAACAGGAACTCCGCTACCTTTTATAGCTTCTGCGACTTCTAATACTGCTGAAAATTGAGGAAATCCTACACCTGCAACTACACGTGTTGTACAAATAGACCCTGGGCCTATACCCACTTTTACAGCGTCTGCACCAGCTTCTACCAAATATTTAGCGGCTTCGCCTGTAGCTATATTACCTACAATTACTTCTAGAGTTGGGAATTTCTTTTTTATTGATTTTAAAATAGTAATTACTCCTTTTGTATGTCCATGCGCAGTATCTATCACTACGGCATCTACATCTGCATTGACTAATGCTTCTGCTCTATTAACAGCATCACCTGTTACACCAATAGCAGCTGCAACTCGTAAACGCCCATAAGAATCTTTATTTGCAATCGGTTTCTGTGTTACTTTAGTAATGTCTCTAAACGTAATAAGACCAACTAATTTATTGCCTTTAACAATCAATAGTTTTTCAATCTTATTCTCTTGTAATATTTTTTCTGCATCTTTTAACGAAGTGCCTTCCGGAGCAGTCACTAAATTTTCGCTAGTCATCACTTCGATAATCGGACGCTCATTTTGATGTTCAAAACGTAAATCACGATTGGTAACAATACCTTTCAAAACTCCATTATCATCAACAATAGGAATACCGCCAATACTATGCTCTCTCATTGCATTATTAGCATCAGATACAATAGCATCCATTGGTAAGGTTACAGGATCGATAATCATTCCGCTTTCTGCACGCTTTACTTTACGCACTTTAGCAGCTTGCTGGTCAATTGTCATATTTTTATGCAATACACCAATACCACCTTCACGTGCCATTGCTATTGCCATTTTACTTTCCGTTACCGTATCCATAGCTGCAGAAACCACAGGAATGTTTATGGTAATATTTCTCGTAAATTTTGTTTGAATACTGACTTCTCTTGGAAGAATTTCTGAGTAAGCAGGGACTAAGAGTACGTCATCATAAGTAAGACCTTCTCCTAGTATTTTATTTTGATGTGCGATCATTGCAATTACATTATAATTGCGTGCAAATCTAAGCATTTTTTTTGACTTAAAGCTTTATAAATGCTTAATGAAATTTTAAATGTTATGAATTGTAAGTAAGATTATTTTCTATTCTTCTTGAGCAGAAATCATTGTATTAATATCTCTATCAAATAAATATTGTCCAGATTTATCATCTCCAATAATATTCAATTTATCTAACAATGTTCTTGCTACTGATTCTTCTTCTAATTGTTCTGTAACATACCATTGCATAAAATTATGAACATTATAATCTTTATGTTGAAGGCATTCATATATGATATGATTAATTTGTTCAGTAACAAAAATCTCACTATTTAAAAATAATTCAAACAAAGCGTTTAATGATTGGTATTCTCCATCTGGTTGTTCAATTTGAGGAATAATTGCATTACCACTACGTTCGTTTATAAACTTGACAAGTTTAGTCATATGTAAACGTTCTTCTTCAGATTGTGCATAGAAAAACTCTGCAACACCATTATATCCTTTTGCATCTGCCCATGAAGCCATCGCTAAATATTGAATAGAAGCATTCGCTTCATATTTTACTTGATCATTTAATAATTTTTCAATTTCTGGAGTCATAAATTTAATCTTTTCGCGAAGATAACTAAAAGCTAAATAATCTCTTTTATTATTTAGATTTCTTTAGCAATTGATAACAAATAATAAATGTAGAACCGGTAAATGTAAGTGTCATTAAAGTTCCAGAAATCATTACAATATATTTAGCCCAAATTAATTCTTTCCAAATTAAATAAATACCTCCAAAAGTTAAAACAATAGAGATAAAAGGTTCAACTATTAAAGCTATTTTTAGTTTTTTATGAAGCTTGGTTATACTTAACAACCCTCCAACCAAAAAGAAAATTATTGACATTGATAAAATGTGATTATGAACTAACGTAAGCATTTCTTGTTCACTTTTTCTAAATTTCATCACTTCTACACTATCATCATCTTCATTTCCTAAATATTGTTCTTCAATACCATTAGGATCTGCAGACGAAGTTTCTTTAACAAATAACAAACCTGTATAAAACCCAATACTCAATACTACTATAAATGCTGCAATTAATAATTTCAGCTCTTTAGGAAGAGTGTATATGAATCCGTTTATTTCCATATTAAATTACGTTTTCTGAATGAAGTATTTTTACTGTTTTTAGAAAGTTATTCATTGCATTGGTCATAGAACGCACAGAAATGGTTGCCCCAGAGATTGCAATTATATTTTCGCCATGAGCGAGTTTATCATTTTGAGTTTTTCCTATAAATTGTTTTAGCCAACGCGTGCTTCCTATTTCGCCGCCATACTCTTCGCGGTAAATCAATACTTTTGTTTTAATTACTATTAAATCTTTATCTAAAAGTACTAAATAATCAAACTGTGCAGTTTTACTAGGTGCTTTATCAATAAAAGCGTAACCTAAAAAAGTATTATCATTTATTATTTTAAACAAGTTATCAGTTTCAATTTTTGTAGGCAGTGTTTTGTTTAAAGCTTCAGTTATTGTAATATTTTCAAGTATATAACTTTCTATTTCAAATGTTTTTTTTAATTCTTTATCTAGTTTCTTTTTAATATTTTTTGGTAGTCCAAAAGCACTCAATAAAACCAATAAGTACATTAAAACAACAACTCTATTTTTCATTTTGCAAAAGTATTATTCTTATTTATTTTTAACCACTATAGCCAAGTTAATTAACTTGGCTATAGTTAGCGACTAAACTAATTCAATCATAATTAAAGATTAGAACCACACACCTAATCCAAAATTAAGTCTATTATCAACATTTCCTCCAGCTACAGCATTATCTCTAAACTGATAATCTCCTTTTAAAACTACTCCAGGAGCAAAATGATAGCTTAATCCAACTGTTATATCATCTCTATCAAAAGCATCATTTTTAGTTAAGGCTCCTTCTGTATCTAAATGCGTATCAAATTCTTCATAACGTACAAATGCAAATAAACGCTGTTCATTTGTTGACGGTAGTAAATTGTATGCACCCTCTAAATACCAACCCTGCACTTCACTACCTAAATCAAGACCTGTTAAATTGTTATATGCTTCAGTTCCGGAAAATGAACCATAAGTATATTGACCTCTAGCTGTAAATCGTTTGTAAGCATAACGAGCATCTAATCCTAATAAAGATACACCAATATTTGCGCCATCTAACTCTTCAATTTCATCTTCTGCCTGAGTATCTCCAAAATATCCTGATAATCCTAAACGAAGTCCTGGAATACCATAATAATCAAATTTAACAGATAATGTTGGACTATCTACTGTAGATTGTATTGCGCGTTGTCTTCCTCCTCGAAGCCCATTACGTCCTTGAAGAAACCCGTTTACTCCACCATTACCATCACTTTCGGTAGAACGGAATCCATTAAATATATAAGCTTGATATCCTAAAGATAAATCATTAAAACGACCCGAAACACCAAATCCAATTTCTCTCCATGTTGTTGGAATAATTGCATTATCTACAGCAGGGCGTTCAACACCGTTAAATGTTGTTGGTTCATGAAATTCATTAATAATACCAAAAGGTACTAGCATTAACCCTCCTCGTAAGTTTACATTAGGTGCTACGGCATAATTTATAAATGCTTGTTCAATAAATACTTCATTTACATGTTCAAACTCAACCTCAGTAACAAACTGTGTTTTCTCATTAAATTTGTATCCAAAAAGTAAAACTAAACGCTGTACATCTAATTCTCCGTTATCACCTTCTGGTTGATTATATGTTACTTCACCATAAGCACCAACAGTTACAGCTTTACCATAGTTTCCTGAAAGGATACGCTGTGCTGCATTTAATTGTTTTTGCGGATCAAAAGTTATTGAATCTTGTACAGTTTGAGCAAAACCTAATGTGCTTGCTAAAATAATTAAAAGTAATATTGGTTTTTTCATTGTTTTTATTTAGACTTATTATAAATAATATATTTTTACAAGTGCAAATATAAACTCAAAAATGGATTCAACAAATTTTATTTAGATTAAATATAAATAATTTTTTAGCCTAATAACACTTAGAACACAACTATAACACTATCAACAAGTTAAGTTTAAATATAATTTAATGATACTGTGTAAATACTTTGGTGGCTTCATTATAAGCACTTTCAAAACTTAATGCATTTAAATTAGTTTCAGTTTTTTTTGAAGTAAAGTATGATAATAATTTTTCGGTTGGCATATTACCTGTCAATTCATCGGCTGCCATTGGACAACCGCCAAACCCTTGAATTGCGCCATCAAAACGTTTGCATCCAGCTTTGTATGCTGCATCAACTTTTTCGAACCAAGAGGTAGGTGTGGTATGCAAATGGGCACCAAATTCAATATCTGAATATTGAGGTATTAAATTGGAAAATAGGTAATTTATATTTTCAGGGTTTGAAGTCCCAATAGTATCGCTTAAAGATAAAATTTTTACCCCCATTTTGCTTAAACGCTCAGTCCACTCACCTACGATATCTACATTCCAAGGATCGCCATATGGGTTACCAAACCCCATAGATAAGTAAGCAACAACTTCTTTATTATTCTGATCTGCAATATTTAAAATTTCTTGAAGCGTAACAACCGATTGCGCTATCGTTTTATGTGTATTACGCATTTGAAAGTTTTCTGAAATCGAAAATGGATATCCTAAATATTTAATTTCGGAGTGTTTTGCGGCATCTGTTGCTCCTCTAGTATTAGCGATGATTGCAAGTAATTTACTTCTTGTTTTTGATAAATCTAATTGAGCCAGTACCTCAGCAGTATCAACCATTTGCGGTATTGCTTTAGGCGATACAAAACTTCCAAAATCTAACGTATCAAACCCTACACGAAGTAACGATTGAATGTATTGTACTTTTTTCTCTGTAGGAATAAAGTCTTTAATGCCTTGCATTGCATCTCTCGGACATTCAATAATTTTAATTGTATCGGGCATATTTCAATTTTAAAAGCAGTTAAAAATACTATTATTTTTATAAGAAAAATTAATCTAAAATATAATTAAATTAATATAAAAATAGCTATTCCTATAAACACAATAATTTGTAGCCATTTTAAAGTTAAACTTACACGTTCGTTTTCTTTTAAATACTTAGAAATAGAGCCTGAAAGAATAGCGATTAAAGAGAAAACAACTAATGATACTAACATAAATAAAAACCCTAAAACATAAAATTGAGTTACTGTACTTAATGTGTTACTAAACAGAAATCCTGGGAAAAAAGCCAAAAAAAACAAAGATACTTTGGGGTTTAATACATTCATTACAAAACCTTGTTTAAACAACTGAACAATAGTTTTTTTAGGAACAGAAGACAAAGTTACTTTTGAGTTGCTTTTATATACTCTATAAGCTAAAAATATAAGATATATGGCACCTAGCAATTTAATAACAAAAAATAAAGTCTCGTTTTTTTTAATAATGGCAGATACTCCAAAAGCAACTAAAGTAGTATGAATTAAACAACCAGATATTAATCCTGCTACAGTAGCGAGTCCAAATTTCTTTCCATTAGTAATACTTTGTATAAGCACATAAATATTATCTGGTCCAGGAGAGATTGCCAATACTGAGGTAGCAAATACAAATGATATTAAAGTTTCATAATTCAAACAGGTCACCTTTTAAGGAGTGCTTTGTTTATATTCTTGATTAATCTTGGCCCTTCATAAATAAAACCTGTATAAATCTGTACTAAATCTGCACCAGCGTCAAGTTTTTCTATAGCATCTTTAGCAGTGTGTATCCCTCCTACTCCAATTATAGGGAATGCTTTATTACTTTTTTCTGCTAAAAATCGAATTACTTCAGTCGAGCGATTTGTTAATGGTTTTCCACTCAATCCTCCTATTTCTATTTTATTATCTGATTGTAATCCATCTCTAGAAATAGTGGTGTTTGTTGCTATTACTCCATCTATCTGAGTTTCTTTTACAATATCAATAATATCTAATAATTGCTCATTAGTTAAATCTGGGGCAATTTTTAATAAGATAGGTTTAGGACTATTTTTTTTAGCATTTTCTTGTTTTAAAACTTTTAAAAGATCTGTTAATGGTTCTTTATCTTGGAGTGCTCTTAAATTAGGTGTATTTGGCGAGCTTACATTTACTACAAAATAATCTACATAGTCAAACAATGCTTCAAAACATATTTTATAATCTTCAACTGCAGATTCGTTAGGAGTTATTTTGTTTTTTCCAATATTACCTCCTATTAAAACAGTTTTATTTTGTTTTAAACGCTTAATAGCATCTGTAACACCTCCATTATTAAATCCCATTCTGTTAATAATCGCTTTATCTGCTTTTAATCTAAATAAACGTTTTTTAGGATTGCCATCTTGTGCTTTAGGTGTTAATGTTCCTATTTCTATAAATCCAAAACCAAAATTACTAAGTTCTCTAAATAGTTTTGCATCTTTATCAAAACCTGCTGCCAGCCCAACAGGGTTTTTAAATTTTAATCCAAAAATGGTTCGCTCTAAGCGTTCATCTTTCACTTCGTATAAGCTCTTATATAATGATTTTACAAAAGGGATTTTTGATGTTATTCGAATTAAAGCAAAAGTAAAATAATGCACTTTTTCAGGATCGAAACAAAAAAGTAGCGGACGAATTAATAGTTTATACATTAAATTGTAGTTGGTTTAACATCAAAATTTATAAGCGCAAAAGTAACGCAAATCCCTTCAAGAAAAAAGAAACAAAGTTAAGACTTGCCTCTTAGTAATGGGTTCGCTATTTTTGGGTAAATTGAAAATTACGAATGATAAATAAACAACATATAATAGATCGTTTTATAAGTTATATTACAATAGATACTGAAAGCGATCCTAATAGTAATACAACACCTAGCACAGAAAAACAATGGGATTTAGCCAATAATTTAGTTAAAGAGTTAAAAGCTATAGGCATGTCTGATGTAAGTATTGACGAGAATGCCTATATCATGGCAACATTACCTAGCAATGTTTCTCATAAAGTACCAACCATAGGGTTTATTTCTCATTTTGATACTTCACCAGACTTTACTGGAGCTAATGTAAACCCTCAAATTATTGAAAATTATGATGGAAAAACTATCGTTTTAAATAAGAAAGAGAACATTGTATTATCACCTGATTATTTTGAAGATCTATTACTTTATAAAGGGCAAACATTAATTACCACAGATGGTACCACGCTTTTAGGAGCAGATGATAAAGCTGGGATCTGTGAAATTATAAGCGCTATGGAATACTTAATACAGCATCCAGAAATAAAACACGGTACTATAAAAGTTGGGTTTACTCCTGACGAAGAAATTGGTCGAGGTGCTCATAAGTTTGATGTTGAAAAATTTGGTGCAGAATGGGCATATACTATGGATGGTAGTCAGGTTGGAGAATTAGAATATGAAAATTTTAATGCAGCTGGTGCCAAAATAAAAATAAATGGTAAGATTGTACATCCTGGGTATGCTAAAGGAAAAATGATTAATTCGATGTATTATGCTTCTGAATTTATGAATGCTTTGCCTAAAAACGAAACCCCTGAACAAACTGAAGGTTATGAAGGTTTTTTTCACTTATATGCTATTAAGGGTGAAGTTGAAGAAACCAATTTGCAATACATTATTAGAGATCACGATAAAAACAAATTTGAAGCTCGTAAAGCTTTAATGCAAAAAGTAGCTGATGACATGAACGAAAAATACGAGAGTAATATCATCGATATCGAAATTACAGATCAATACTACAATATGAAAGAAAAAGTTGAACCTGTAATGCATATTGTAGATATTGCTGAAGAAGCAATGTTGCAATTAAATATTAAGCCTCTTATAAAAGCTATTAGAGGTGGAACAGATGGTTCTCAACTAAGTTTTATGGGATTGCCATGCCCTAATATTTTTGCAGGCGGACATAATTTTCATGGACGTTACGAGTATGTTCCTGTAGAAAGTATACAAAAAGCAACTCAAGTAATTTGTAAAATTGCAGAATTAACTGCTAAAAAATATAAATCTTAAAGGTTATGCAAAAAGTAGGTTCTGTTGAAGAATATATTGAACGCCACGAAAACTATACTGAAGCTCTTACAGTTTTAAGAGATCTATTTAACACAACTGAATTAGTAGAAACTCTTAAATGGGGAGCTCCTACATATACTATTAATAGTAAAAACGTTGTTGGTTTAGGGGCTTTTAAACATCATTTTGGGATATGGTTTTTTAATGGTGTGTTTTTAAAAGATGCTTCCAATGTTTTAGTAAATGCTCAAGAAGGTAAAACCAAAGCAATGCGACAATGGCGATTTACATCTATTGAAGAAATTAATAAAGATTTAGTAATGCTTTATATAAATGAAGCTATAGAAAATCAGAAGTTAGGAAAAGAAATTAAAGTTGATCGCTCTAAAAAAGAAGTTATTATTCCTATTGAATTACAACGCGAATTAAAAACTGATTCAAAACTCAACACAGCTTTTGCAACTTTAACACCTTATAAACAACGTGAATATTGTGAATATATAGATACTGCAAAACAGGAAAAAACTAAATTAAATCGTATAGAAAAAATGAAACCTATGATTATAAATGGTATAGGTTTAAACGATAAATACAAAAATTGTTAAACTAAAAAGAGCTACTCGTTGAGTAGCTCTTTTTTTATACTATAAAATTAAAACTTATTTTTTAGCAACGGTTGCTGGTGTATTAAGTTTCATGCTCATTTCCATAGAAATTGCCGAACGTTCAAACTTAATTTTACCTGCTAGAGTTTCTATAACACAAGAGCGATCTTTATCATTTAGTTCTAAAACTTTTCCGTGCATTCCACTTTTTGTTACAACTCTATCTCCTTTTTTTAATTCAGCTGCAAAAGCTTTCTCTTTTTTTGCGCGTTTCATTTGCGGTGCAATCATAAAGAAATACACAACTGCAAACATTAATATAAAAGGTGCAAAAGAACTTAATCCTTCCATTTATTATTATTTATTGCCTAATTAAATAAGCTATTTATTTTTAAATTATTTTTTAATTGGAAAATTATCCCGCTGTTGGTTCTGGAGAGATAAATGCAGAAATTTTTACTGTTTCTGTTCCTCTTTGCGTATTTGCCGTTAACGTTATTGTTTTAGATACTTTATTAGCACCTTTACCATTAAAGTTTACAGTAAACTGAGCTGTTTCTCCCGGAGCTAAAGGCTCTCTACTCCAGTTACTTGGTACAGTACATCCGCAAGTTGCTTTAATATCAGAAATTACTAAATGTGATTTCCCAGTATTTGTATAAGAAAACACTGTTTGAACTGGAGTACCATTTGTAATAGCTCCAAAATCGTGTTCTGTTTTATCAAATGTAATTACTGGATAATCTACAGAAACTGCATCTCTAGCCGCAGCTTGAGTTACATTTGCACTTTTTACTTTATTAGATGCATCTTCTTTGCAAGACGTAAAAGCTACCATACATAGTGCGCTTAAACCTAAAATTACTTTTTTCATTTTTTTAAATTTTTAAGATAAACTTGTGGGTTATTTTTTTAATTATATTATGTTCTGCCGATAAAAGTAATACTTTTTTGTGATTACATCAATCCGCGACCTATTTTATTTAACGTTCCATTATCACTGTACTCTTTTACCAGTTTGTCTAAAATGCCATTAATAAATACATTACTTTTGGGCGTAGAATACTCTTTTGCAATTTCTAAATACTCATTTATTGTTACTTTTACTGGTATTGATGGGAATTTTTGAAATTCACAAATTGCCATCTGTAGTAATACAAAATCAATATTAGCTATTCTATCTTTATCCCAATTAGTCGTTTTATCAGAAATAGTTTCGCTAAATGTTTTCAAATTTAGTGCTGTCTTTTTTAATAATTCTACTGCAAATTCTTTATCTTCAGTATCTTTAAATAATTTTGGTGTAAAATGAACAGCACTTGAGTTTGCTTTTATTTTACGTAATAATTTTACAATAGCAGTATTTACAACAGGTAAATCATCTACCCATGTAATATTTTTATCTTCTAAATATTCGTAAAGTTTATCGTTTGGTGCTATTATTGTTTTAAAAAAATCAATTATAAATGTTTTATCTTCTTTAAATGTAGAAACTTTAGTAGACATATAATCTTTATATATATCGCTTTCTAACAATGTTTTAAAAATAACATCTACATATTCATCATCTAACTCCCAATTAGTAATTTTATAATCTTCAAATTTATTTTGTAATAACGTATTCTCTTTTAGGTACAATAGTATCTCATTATTAATAAATTTACGATTAGGATTTTTCTCTTCTGAGGTTGCTAAATGTTTTTGTTGGGATTTTATGAGATAATCTTCGGCTTTCTTATGTACTTCTATTAATAAAGATATTAATAATAAATACAAATTATACATTCCTTCCATACTCTTTAAAAGAGAGCGTTCGTCAACTTTTAAATCACTCCCTTCATTACCATTAAGAGCGTAGATAATTTGCATTACTTTAATACGAATATGTCTTCGATTTAGCATTTTTTAAAGAACTTTTTAAATATTTAAAGAGGCGAAAGAGATATCTCTTTCGCCTCGCAAAAATAGTATTATTTTTTAAAATTGAATTTATTTAGAATTTTCTTTTTTTCTAATTTCAATTCTATTTTTAGCAATATTTAATGCTGCTTCATTAGTTGTAATTCCATTAGTTTCAGCATTAGTCAATATTTCTAAAGTTGTATTATATATATTTTCTGTTTTACGAATAATTTCTTGCTTTCCGTAACCCTCTAGTTCTGCATATACATTAATTATTCCGCCAGCGTTAATTAAAAAATCTGGTGCGTAAACAATACCCCTTTTTTGCAATAAAGGTCCTTGTATATTTTCGTTAGCCAATTGGTTATTAGCAGCTCCAGCAATAATTTGGGCATTCAATTTATTTACAGTATCATCATTTACTGTTGCTCCTAAAGCGCAAGGTGCATAAATATCCATAGTCTCAGAGTATAAATCGTTTCCTCTATAAATATCTGCTCCATATTTACTACTTACTGCTTGCAAGCGATCTTCATTAATATCAGATATTACCACTTTAGCGCCTTCATTAGTTAAATGTTCTACTAAAGATTCTCCAACATGACCAATACCTTGTACATATACTTTTCTATTTTCGAGAAGATCACTACCAAATTTATATTTTGCAGCAGCTTTCATACCCATAAATACGCCATATGCAGTAATGGGTGAAGGGTTTCCTGCACCTCCTTTATCTTCTGAAATTCCAGTTACATATGGAGTTACTTCTCTAACTAAATCCATATCAGAAGTTTCCATACCCACATCTTCTGCAGTAATATATTTACCACTTAACGAGTGTACAAACTCTCCAAAACGTTTCATTAACTCTGGAGTTTTTTGAGTTTTAGCATTTCCAATAATAACAGCTTTACCTCCACCAAGATTTAACCCAGTAATAGCCGATTTAAATGTCATTCCACGAGATAACCTAAGTGCATCATTTAAAGCTTCAGCTTCTGTATTATAATCCCACATTCTAGTACCTCCTAAAGCTGGTCCTAAAACTGTATTATGTATTCCTATAATTGCTTTTAATCCTGTATCTTTGTCATTACAAAAAACAACTTGTTCATGATTATCAAAAGAAAGTTGTCCAAATACTGGGGCAGCTTTTTTAATTTCGTTAGAGTTGATTACGTCTGAAATCATTTAAAAAAATATTTAATTTAGTGTTTTACTATTGAATTATATCTAATAGTAGCCCGCAAAAATAACCGAATATTACAGTATTAGCAACAAATTTATTGTTAAAATATGAAAACACTAAAAACAAAGCTTCAGCTTAAAGATTATAAATGAAAGAATTACAATACATCAATAAGTTTTTTAAACGGTATAAGTACAGTCTTTTACTTGGAGTATTTATTACCATAGTTTCTAAAATTTTTGCACTTTTCACACCTCGTTTAATAGGACAATCTATTACTGTTATTGCTGATCATATAAATGGTAAAATTCCAGCAGATGTTTACAGTTCGGAACTCACAAAAAATATACTGTATTTAATTGGCGCAGCAATAATAGCTGGAGTGTTTTCATTTTTAATGAGACAAACTATTATTACCGTATCCAGACATATAGAATTTGATTTAAAAAACGAAATATATCAGCAATATCAGAAACTATCTTTAAATTTCTACAAAAAAAATAGAACTGGTGATTTAATGAATCGTATTAGTGAAGATGTAGGTAAGGTACGTATGTACACTGGACCAGCAATTATGTACTCTCTAAATATGATTACTTTATTTGTTGTTGCTTTAATTTACATGTTTAGTCAAGCTCCAAAACTTGCATTTTATACAGTTTTACCACTTCCTGTATTATCAATTACAATATATGTATTGAGCAAACTCATACACCAACGTAGTACAATAGTTCAGGAATATTTGTCAAAACTTTCAACCTATACACAAGAAGCATTTAGTGGAGTATCTGTAATTAAAGCTTATGGTATGGAGCCCCAAACTAATATTTCTTTTGAGACATTATCTACTGAAAATCGTCAAAAACAAATTGATCTTAATAAAGTACAAGCTTTATTTTTTCCATTAATGATCTTACTTATAGGTGTTAGTAATCTTATTGTAATTTATGTTGGAGGAAAACAATATATTAATGGTGAAATTGAAAGCTTTGGTACTATAGCAGAATTTATCATTTATGTAAATATGCTAACTTGGCCTGTAGCCATTTTGGGTTGGGTTACTTCTATCGTTCAGCAAGCTGAAGCATCACAAAAGCGTATTAATGAGTTTTTAAACGAAGTTCCTGAAATTAAAAATTTAGCTAGTTCACCAATTACTATTAATGGTGATATTGTATTTAAAAATGTACATTTTACTTACGATGACACAAATATTGAAGCTTTAAAAGGAGTTAGTTTTAATTTAAATCAAGGCAAGAGTTTAGCAATTATTGGTAAAACAGGCTCAGGGAAGTCTACTATTCTAGATCTAATAGGGAGATTATATGATATTAAGAAAGGTACAATAAGCATTGATGGCAACTCTATAGAGCAAGTCCACTTAGAGAGTTTAAGAAATAGCATTGGTTACGTCCCTCAGGATGCATTTTTATTTTCCGATTCGATTAAAAACAATATTAAATTTGGATCTGTTGATGCTACAGACGATGAAATTATACAAGCAGCAAAAAATGCTGTTGTACATAGCAATATCGAAAATTTCTCCGAAGGCTATAATACTGTTTTAGGAGAGCGGGGTATTACGCTATCTGGTGGGCAAAAACAGCGTATTTCGATCGCCAGGGCCATTATTAAAAATCCAAAGATTTTATTATTAGACGATTGTTTATCTGCTGTAGATACTGAAACCGAAGAAAAAATCCTTAAAAACTTAGATAAAGTTACTCAAAACAGAACTACAATTATAGTAAGTCATCGTATTTCTTCAGCAAAAAATGCAGATCATATTATAGTTCTTGATGATGGAAAAATAATACAAACAGGAGACCATCAAACCTTAATAAATCAGGATGGCTACTATAAAGAGTTATATTTAAAACAACTTGCCGAAAAAGAAATGTAACATTTTGTTGGTTGCTAATATTTTTTTTTAGATTTTTGAGTCATTAAATTTATTAATATAATATAACAATACAATTATGAGTAATAATGATATGATGGAGAAAGAAGAGATATTTTCTAAAGTATTGAGAGCGGGAAGACGTACTTATTTTTTTGACGTAAGAGCTACCAAAGCTGGAGATTATTACCTTACAATTACCGAGAGTAAAAAATTTACAAATGATGATGGCTCTTTTCATTATAAAAAGCACAAGATTTATTTATATAAAGAAGATTTTGCTGAGTTTAAAGAAATTTTAGGAGATATGATTGATTATGTGATTGATGAAAAAGGAGAAGAAGTTATTAGTGAGCGTCATCAAAAAGATTATAAGAGAGAAAATTATGGTTCTGTAAACAATACTACTAATGATGAAACACCAGCTTCACCAGAAAGTTTTACAGATGTAAATTTTGAAGACATTTAATTTCTGAAAGAAATCTTAAAATATTAAAAACCACTACATAATCGTAGTGGTTTTTTTTATATTTATCCCCTAACTAATTTATATAATGAAAAAACTTCTCTTATTTTGTTTACTATTGAGTACAATAGTTTATTCTCAAAAAAAACTAGATTTATCGTATTACCTTCCTCAAAACACTACTTATAACCAGAGTATTCCAACTCCAGAAAGTATTATTGGACATCAGGTTGGTGAATGGCATGTTACTCACGATAAGTTAATGCAATATGCTTATGCGTTGGCTAATGCTTCAGATAGAATTACAATTGAAAATCGTGGAAAAACATTTGAAGGCAGACCAATATTATTAATGACTATTACTTCTCCTAAAAATCATCAAAATTTAGATGCCATTCGTGAAGCACATATTAATGCTACAGAAAGTAATACAGCAAATACAGCTAATAGACCTATAATAGTATACCAAGGGTTTTCTATTCATGGTAATGAGCCTAGTGGTGCTAATGCAGGGTTGTTAGCAGCGTATTATTTAGCAGCAGCTCAAGGCACCTATATTAACGAACTTTTAGATAATACAGTTATTTTATTTGACCCATCATATAATCCAGATGGTTTACAGCGTTTTGCTTATTGGGCAAATACAAATAAGAGTATAAATTTAAGTAGTGACCCTAACGATAGAGAATATAGTGAAGTATGGCCAGGGGGAAGAACAAACCACTATTGGTTTGATATGAATCGTGACTGGTTACCAGTACAGTTACCAGAGTCTAGAGCTAGGATTGCATCATTTCACAAATGGTTACCTAATATTCTAACAGATCATCACGAAATGGGCAGTAATGCAACTTTCTTTTTTCAACCTGGGATTCCATCAAGGACTCATCCACTAACACCAAAATTAAATCAAGAGCTTACAAGACGCATTGGGGATTATCATGCTAAAGCATTCGATAAAATTGGATCTTTATATTATACTGAAGAAAGTTATGATGATTTTTATTACGGTAAAGGTTCAACATTTCCGGATATTAATGGAAGTATAGGTATTTTATTTGAGCAAGCGAGTTCTCGCGGACATGTTCAAGAGACTGAAAATGGATTATTAACCTTTCCGTTCACTATACGAAATCAGTTTACGGCAGCGCTTTCTACTTTAGATGCAGCTAAAAATATGCGAGAAACACTTTTAACTTATCAGCATAATTTTTATAAAAATGCCAGAACTGAAGCCTCTAAAGAAAACTCTAAAGCCATTGTTTTTGGAGACGAAAAAGATGCAGCAAAAACCTATCATTTAGCTGAGATTTTAAAACGACACAGTATTAAGTTTCATGATATAAAACAAGATTTTACAGCAAATAGTAAGCGTTTTAAAAAAGGATATAGTTATATAGTTCCTAAAAATCAAAAAAACACACGTTTAATAAACGCTATGTTTGAAAAGCGCACCACATTTCAAGATAGTTTATTCTACGATATTTCTGCTTGGACCTTCCCTTTAGCTTTTAATTTAGATTATGCCGAAGATGTATCTACAAATAATTTAGGAACAGAGGTTACTAACCTTCAATTTAAAGAAGGTGGTGTAGATAACAAAAGTAACTATGCTTATTTAATGGAATGGCACGAATATTATACTCCTAAGCTTTTAAATAAAGTATTAGCAAAAGGAATTCGTGCTAAAGTAGCTATGAAACAATTTAGTACAAGTGGGAAACAATATGATTACGGAACTATTTTAATCCCTGTACAGAATCAAAAAATAAAAGCTAATGATATTTATACTTTTTTAAATACGCTGGCAAAAGAAAGTCATATTACAATTAATAGTGTCGGTACAGGTTTAACAGAAGGTATAGATTTAGGAAGCAGACAGTTTAGAGCATTAACTCAACCAAAAATTGCATTATTGGTAGGAGATGGTATGAATTCTTATGATGCTGGAGAAATTTGGCATTTATTTGATACACGTTATGAAATGACTGTAACCAAATTAGATACTAAAACTATTGGGCGAGCAGATTTAAGTCGTTATAATGTTATTATTGCTGTTAATTCTGGTAGTGGTGCTTTAAATGCTAACAATACTAAAAAAATGAAAACTTGGGTACAAAATGGAGGTACCTTATTAGGCTATAGAGGTGCGTTAAACTGGTTAAAATCTAAGGAATTTGCTAAGTTCGAATTTAAAAAAGTAGAAGTACCGGCAAAGAATGTCACTTTTGAGCAACGAGGTGACTTTAACGGAGCACAGGTTATTGGAGGTGCTATTTTTGAAGCTAATATTGATCGCTCACATCCTATTAACTTTGGATATAAAAACAATAAAGTATCATTATTTAGAAATACTACTTTGTTTATGAAACCAGATAAAAGTAGTTATAACAATCCAATAAAATATACCAACAACCCTATTCTAAGTGGATATATTTCTAGGCCAAATTTAGATAGTTTGGCGAATACAGTGCCATTACAAATAAAACGATTAGGGAGAGGTAAAGTTGTTGGATTTACAGATAATACTAATTTTAGAGCCTTTTGGTATGGTACCAATAAACTTATGATGAATGCGATTTTCTTTAGAGAAGAATTATAAAAACATATTAATTTTAAAAAAGCTGCTTTTCTTAATTGAGAAAAGCAGCTTTTTTATTTAAGAAACTATTGTACCATTCTTGACTTTATGCTCTGGATTTAACAAAATTACGTCTTTAGCATTAACAGCACCTAATACTAAACACTCACTCATAAAATTAGCTATTTGTTTTTTAGGAAAATTAACTACTGCTACTATTTGGCGATTAAGCAAATGTTCTTTTTGATATAAACTTGTTATTTGTGCAGATGTTTTTTTTATCCCTAAATCTCCAAAATCTATTGTTAATTGGTAGGCAGGATTTCTTGCTTTGGGAAAATCGGCAACCTCCAATATGGTTCCTATTCGTAAATCTATTTTTGTAAAATCTTCAAAAGTTATGGCATTATTATTCATAATTTATTTTTTAGAAAAAAGCTAAAGTAAACATACAAAAAAGGTAACACACTTATTTATCGATAAACTATTATTACTAAAAACATAATAACTCTTTAATATTTGTTTATGTTCTCAAATCATTGTTATTCAAATTTAGTATCTTTTCATTCGCAATACAGAACTACGTTTTGCGCTGTATTAGGAAAAATACCTGTGGCCGTTGTAGCCAATTAAAATAAAAAAAATGAGATCACTTGGATTAATCGGAGGGACATCATGGCATTCAACAATAGAATATTATCGAAATATTAATCAGCTCGTTAATGACTATTTTGGAGATAACACAAATCCGCCTTTGATTATATATACTTTAAATCAATCTTTAATACATCAATATCAAAGAGAATCCAATTGGATTGGTATAGCTGAAATATTGATTAACGCAGCAAAAAACCTCGAAAAAGCAGGAGCTGATATGGTAATGTTTTGTGCTAATACTCCTCATAAAGTTTACGATATTGTAGAAAAAGAAATTAATACTCCAATATTACACATAGCAGATGCAACAACAAAGGAAATTAAATCAAAAAATATGAAGAAGGTTTGTTTCCTGGGTACAAAATACTCTATGATAGAGAGTTTTATTACCAATAGAATATCAAATAATGGAGTTGAGGTACTTACTTCAAATAAGGAGAAAGAAATCAATGAATTACATCGGATAATTCAAGAAGAATTGACTTATGGAAAAATTATCACTCAGTCCAAAGAATATGTTATTAACATCATTCAATCATTTACAGAAAAAGGAGCTGAGGGTGTCATTTTAGGCTGTACGGAATTTCCATTGATGATAAATGATACTGATTTACAAATTCCAATTTTCAATACAACAAAGATACATGCAAAAGCAGGAGTGAATTTTATATTGGAAGGTTTGAAAAAATAAAAACTGGCTACAACAACGTGTATGATGTTCATTGCCAGCAAAAGCTGGCAACACTACTCGCCGTAGCCGTGTGACCGTTGTAAAACATTTGACTAAATAAAAAGGCCATTTCACTCGAGCTAAAGTTTCTCTTACTAATTTAAACTCTCAAAATTCTTTCAAAGCCATTACATTTGAAATATGAAAAAATTATTTCCTCTAATATTATTGTTTATAATTTCCTGCAAAACGACAGATATTAGGACAGAATCCGAATTTAAAATCCAGAATGAATCTGTAAATTTATACGCATTTATTGGACAAAAAATATCAGTAACGGAATTTGACCCAAACGAAAACAACAAGCGAAAAGTAATTGATCCAATATCTGGAGATACTTTGATTCGCCAGAGCTACATTATGGATAGCGGGTTTCGTGCTAAATATAGAATAGTCAAAAACGTATTTAACGAACTAAAAACAGACACTATTGAATTCATAGCTTATGATCATTATGGAAGGCCTGGGTTTGAGAATTTCGAGAATGTACTTTTATACATATCATTAAACCAAGAGAAAGGTAATTACTATCATCAAAAATATCAGTTTGATCCATTGAAAAAAACAAAAAATGGAATTTATAGAGGGCTGAAAGGAGAAACTATCGAAAAACTTTTTACGGAAAAGAAGAATGGAGTTTTGACAGCTCGCGGGCTTTTTGAAGAATAAAGAAGAATAAAAACGTTTTACAACAATGGCTATAATTCATTGTGGTGGAATTTTCCACAGAAAATCCTTACCTTTCAATCATCGCTTGGTTCTCGCGGAATGGTTCTAACGGACAATTCCACAACGAAACCATAGCCCAACCGTTAGAGCACATTCAGCTGAAGCTGACTTGTGTTGTTACGTGCTTCGCACTATCTCCCCACAAGTGAAATATGCTCTAACGACCTGCTAAACCAAATTGCTTAAAGCTCTTATATGAACTACAGCTCCAACTGACGCACTCAAGTGCTTAACGTGCCATAACAGTTGCTAAAAGCAATTTGATTCTGTCTCTTGAACTTTCAATCTAATTAATTTGACAAAATACGATTGTTTCACAATCTCTTTGATAACCAATAATTTGAGACACTAAACTCAACATTTGTCTATGTTCTCAAATTATTGTTGTTCAAATTTATTATCTTTTCCTTCGCAATACAGAACTGCGTTTAGCAGGTCGTTGTGGTGCATTTACCACTCAAACTTCTGAATTGAATAAATGAAAAAACTAATATTTCGACTGACTTTACCTCTGACTTTAATTTCATTCGGAATTATTACAAAGTGGAGTTACGGAATTGTAATTGATGGAACTGATGAATTCTTTTACGGATTTCCACTAATTTATAAATGTGATGGGTTTCACACATCTTTGTCAACACAATATTTTCTGACTGAAATGGCAATTAATTTGCTAATTTATTTTGCCTTTTGGTTAATAATAACTTGGACTATACACCGATTTTGGAAAATCAATATTCCTAAATTGATTTCTAAAATATTCTGGATTGGATTTGGAATTTTATTTTTAGGATTTGTATACTTATCAAGGGACTTGGGCGACCGATATAAAATAAAACGTGATTTTGATGTTAAAATCTTTGACAGTGGAATTTCAATTTTCGGAATCCACTCAACGGACAGAGAAAAATATCAATCTGAAATAGAAAAATTGGAATGGAAAATAAAAACGTCACCACAACATTGTATAACCGCAATTACGGCGGATTCGACTACGTCCGAATCCATTCGGAATTGCTAACGTCTGTGCTAAACCGAATTAGCGTCTAATGGCTAATCTAGCTAATGCCAGTAAACTGGCAACGCTACTCGCCATAGCCGTGTGGCCATTGTGAATAATTCGCTAAAGGCGAACTTTGGTATGTGCTGCTTCGCAAGCTATACACCCCAAGGTAAATTGTTCACAAGACAGCGCTAAACCAAATTAAATCTATTACTCCTTTCTAACTACCTCCTTTAGCGGCTCACGCTTAGAACTGTACACAACTTCTGCAAAAAGTAATTTGATTCTGTTTCTTGAACTCTCAAGCTAATAAATTTGATAAAGCACGATTGCCATACAATCTCTTTGATAACCAATAATTTGAGACCCTTATCTTTATATTTAGTCATATTCTCAAATCATTGTTACTCAAATTTATTATCTTTTCGTTCGCAATACAGAACTACGTTTAGCGCTGTATTGTGGGTAATTTAAACATACCAATGAATAAACTGACAATAATTACACTTTGCTTATTCGTTTTGATGAGCTGTAATCGGAAAAACCCTAGGCAAAATGTGCCTGATTCGTTCGAGATTCAAATGGATTCAATATTCTCAGAATTCGATAATTTGAATTCCCCAGGTTACGCAATAGGAATATCGAAAAATGGAAATACTATATATAAGAATGGATATGGAGCGGCAAATTTAGATTACAATATCCCTATAGAAACAAATTCAGCTATTAGTATTGCTTCAGTTTCAAAACAATTTACTGCTGCTTGTATAGCTTTACTGATTATAGAAGATAAAATAACATTAGAAACTATTGCTGCTGATTATATTCCAGAGCTTAAAAAATATTCTGACACTCTTCGAATTAAGCACCTTATCTATAATACAAGTGGACTTCAAGATTACAATAAAGTGAAAAGAAAAAGCGGGAAATCTTGGGTAACATTTAACTATTTTGATATTGAAGAATGCATCAATACTTCTATCTCAGAGGATAGCTTACTCTTTAAACCGGGAGAACAATGGAACTATAGTAATGTCAATTTTATGCTTTTAACTAAAATTGTAGAAAAGGTAAGTGGGCAATCATTTAGTGACTTTATTAAAACAAGATTATTTCAACCACTTAATATGAACAATACCTTAATAAATGATGACATTACAAGTATTATAAAAAATAGGGTAACCCCTTATAATCCTAGAAATAAACTCTATTTGGACGCATATGCTGAACAAGGTTTCAAACTAAAAAATGAAGGGATGTACATACAACATTCGAGAAACTCACCTCATTATGGAGGTAGTGGTATAGTTTCTACAATAGATGACCTACTTAAGTGGACCTCAAATATGGAAACAAAGAAGTTTGGAGGGCAAAAATTTTATGACTTGATGCATAAAACAATGAAATTCAAACACGAAAGAAATAATCAAGCTTTTGGGTTGTATATCGGAAATTACAGAGATAGAAAAATAGTGGCTTGGGAAGGTGGAGATTATGGTATAAGTTCTCAGATTTTAAGATTTCCAGATGAAAACGTTTCAATAATCGTTTTATCTAATCTTGGTTCAGGTGAAGCTTCTAGGAAAGCGAATTCTATAGCCGATATTTTAATAGAAAAAGGTGTTTTGCAATAAAAATTACCCACAACAATGTGTGTATAAGTAATAAAACGATAGTATAAATATAAAACAAAGATCAGTGCAAAACTGAAAATTTAGAGTGTAGAAATCCACTACTACTCATACGCCAGACCGTAATATACATTAAGACAGACTTATGAATAATTTTAAATACGTATTAATAGCTCTAATTACCTTATCCGTTTTATTTTCTTGCAATAAAAAAAATGAAGAACGCACTAAATTGAAATTGTTTGAACAATATAATTCTGCATTAAAAAAAGGGGACGAAGATAAGTGGAGCTATACATCTGATACAATTAAGGTATGGTTTGATAACAAAAAAGGGAAGCCAAGTTTACGTATTAAAGGGAAAAAATCAACAGGAAAATGGAAAGAATGGGATGAAGAGATGCATTCATCTTCTTACTATGATACTATATGGTATGACCAAAGAGAAAATAGTATCAAGGGCTATTTTTATGAAAACAATGATTTTTATGAATTGATTGGAAAAGCCCCGACAAAAACACTTAGAACATATTGGCTAAATCAAAACAATAAAATAAATGAAATTTTGATGTATTGGATTCCAGAAGAAAACACAACAACTGATCAGCATTTAAAGCCTATAGTTGAGTGGGCTATTTTGAATGATTCTAGCGAAATAAAGCAATTATACCCAAATAATAGAATAGTACCTTCAAAGGAAAATGCTAAAAGGTGGAAAAATTTATTGAATAAATATAAAATGTATACTAATAATGGCCATAAGTAATTGCTTGTTATCGCCTACTTCTGAAAATCCTCGCGAATTTTCAGTTTGGTGTGTAATTGCGGTGTTGAGTGCTAAACCAAATTAAGTTTCATTCCTCATTCTGACTATCGCCTTTTGCGGCTTACGCTTAGAACTGTACACAACTTCTGCAGAAAGTAATTTGATTCTGTTTCCTGAATTCTCAAAATAATGAATTTGACAAAGTACGATTACTATACAACCTCTTTGATAACCAATAATTTGAGGCACACCTTTTAACATTTAGTCAAATTCTCAAATCATTGTTACTCAAATTTAGTATCTTTTCATTCGCAATACAGAACTGCGTGAAGTGCTGTATTGTGCATCATTCGAGAAAAACCGCAAAAAATAAAATGAAAGGAAAAATATTTATCACAATTTTGGCTTTGACCTTAGGTATTGTATCCTGCAAAAACAAAGGAACTTCTGTCACTAATTCAAATCCTACCACAGAAACAACTATCAAAAACGATAAGAATATGAACAGTTTTATATCAATATTTGAGATTCCAGCAACAGACATTTCAAGAGCGATTAACTTTTACAAAGAAATTTTAGGTGTCGAAATTGAAAAAATGGAATTCTCAGGAATAGAAATGGGCTTATTTCCCTACCAAGACCAAATGGTAACAGGAGTAATTATGAAAGGAGAAGGTTACGAACCTTCTGCCAAAGGAATTACTATTTATCTAAATGGTGGAGATAACTTGCAAACGATTCTTGATAAAATAGAAGGAAATGGCGGAAAAATTATTGTTCCTAAAACACCTCACGCTGACGAGAGTGGATTTTTTGCAATTTTCCACGACTCGGAAGGAAACAAAATCGGACTTCATTCACCAAATTAAAAAAGAGCGAACGCACAACACGGTATATAGGTAATGTGGGTTTTTAGAGTAAATAATTAAGGTTTCATTCCTCTATCCCACTCGCAATAATTATATTTATGAACGAAACTAATAAATAAAATTAAGGCCGTTAGCAGACGTGCGAATTTCGAAATCCTGCTACTAGTCATACACTAAACCGTTAGTGATAATTTTAAATAATTATTTTACCGATCGTTTGGTAATTAATTCTTTTTAACTATATTTGCACTATGAGACCACAGAAAGTATTAGACATTGAAATCTTAATAGGGTTGACTAAAGTTTTTCGTTCTAAAGGATATGAAGGAGCAAGCTTAAAAGAATTATCAGAAGCAACAGGTTTAAAAAAAGCTAGTTTGTATCACAGATTTCCAAATGGAAAACAAGAAATGGCTGATGCCGTTTTAAATCATTTAGGCGAATGGGTTAGCAATAATGTGTTTCAGTCTCTTTTGGATAATAATATTGAACCTCAAATAAGGTTAAAAAATGGACTATCAGAAATTCGAACTTTATATAATCACGGAAAAGAAACTTGCATTTTTAGGGCTCTATCTATGCAAACAGGTATTGAACTATTTGAGGAGCAAATAAAAAACGGAATGAATGAATGGCTTTACGCTTTTAAGGAAATTGGAACGGCGTTTCAGTTAAATCACAAAGAAGCTGAACAAAAAGCTTTACAAGTGTTAATTGAAATTCAAGGTAGTTTAATAGTGACTAAAGGATTAGGAGATATTTCAATTTTCGAAAACACATTAAAAAATATTGAACAGAAATATACTAATCAATAAAATTTACTTAATAATTTTACCGAATGTTCGGTAATTACAATTTATAATCATGAAAAAATACCCACTATCACCTATGGTAATGAAAATTGGGAATTTGATCAAAATAGATTAATGCTAAAACGATATGCTAACATTAACGACTTAGAAATAAAAGAATCTAAAAGAAAATTTTAAATATTTATTACAATGAAAAAAATCAAATTTATTTATCTACTTGCCTTGATGCTAATAGTATCCTGTCAAGAAAAACCGAACACATTAAGTGGCGAGAATACAAGTTCAAGCCAAAAACAAACAAATCTAGTATACTACAAATCATTAAGTATTGATGGTGTAAAAATAGCTTATAGAGAAGCTGGTAATAGTAAAAATCCAACACTAGTTCTTTTGCATGGGTTTCCATCTTCTTCTCATCAATATAGAAAAGTATTAAGTCAACTTTCTGATGAGTTTCATCTGATAGCGCCAGATTATCCTGGTTTTGGAAATAGTGATTTTCCTTCTGAAAGAGATTATGAATACACTTTTGACAATATTTCTAAAACTATAAATTCGTTTTTAGAGTTAAAAGAAATCAATACCTATACCTTAATGATTCAGGATTATGGTGCACCAATTGGTTTTAGGATAGCAACGGCACATCCAGAAAGAGTAACTGCAATAATTAATCAAAACGGTAATGCTTATGAAGAAGGACTTGGAGAAGCTTGGAAAGATATTAGAACTTTTTGGGCTAACAGAAATGAGCAAACAGAAAATACTCTGTTGCCAGTTTTCTCTTTAGAAGGTTTAAAATGGCAATATACACATGGCACTAGAAACCCTGAAAATGTAAATCCTGACTCATGGCATTTAGATTATTTAAGATTATCTAGACCCAACGCCCATTCTGTAAACTTTGATTTATTTTATGATTATCAAAACAACTTAAAATTATATCCAAAGTGGCAGCAGTATTTAAGAAATAATCAGCCACCCCTATTGATTGTTTGGGGTAAGAATGATGCATTCTTTCCTGAAAGTGGAGCAGAAGCCTTTAAACAAGATGTAAAAAATATAGATTATAATATTTATAACACGGGACATTTTGCTTTAGAAGAAGATGGAAATGAAATCATCAATAAAATAAGAACATTCATGAAGAAAGTATCAAAATAGCCAGATGCCAACAACGTGTATAAGTAATAGCGATTTGAGTTCTAACTCAGGTCGCTATTCTATTTTATTTTGTAAATTACTTTCCAAAAAAGGACCATATACAAGGTCGCTACTACTCATATACAAGGCCATTAGAGCACATTCAGCTGAAGCTGACTTGTGTTGTTACGTGCTTCGCACTATCTCCCCACAAGTGAAATATGCTCTAACGACCTGCTAAACCAAATTGCTTAAAGCTCTTATATGAACTACAGCTCCAACTGACGCACTCAAGTGCTTAACGTGCCATAACAGTTGCTAAAAGCAATTTGATTCTGTCTCTTGAACTTTCAATCTAATTAATTTGACAAAATACGATTGTTTCACAATCTCTTTGATAACCAATAATTTGAGACACTAAACTCAACATTTGTCTATGTTCTCAAATTATTGTTGTTCAAATTTATTATCTTTTCGTTCGCAATTCAGAATTGCGTTTAGCAGGTCGTACAATCTCCTTGACAGCCAACAATTTAAGACACAATCTTTTACATTTAGTTAAATTCTCAAATCATTATTACTCAAATTTAGTATCTTTTCATTCACAATACAGAGCTGCATGTAGCGCTGTATTATAAGTAATTTAAAAACTCTAATCTTGAAACTAAAAAAACGATTTCAATTCAAAAATTGGAAAAAATACCTATTCGAATTTCTTTCTATTTTTCTTGCCGTTACTTTAGCTTTTCTATTGGACAGATGGAACGACGATAGAAAAGATGGAATAGCTGAAAATAAAATCTTAGAAGAAATTTATAATGGGCTAGAGCGTGATAGTTTAGATATTGCAAACGATGAACAATATTTCAAGATTGCGTTTAGAGGTATTAATTATTTCAATGAAATCATTGACTGAGAATCTGTACAAAATGATTCTTTAGTCACTTTCTATTATCTTTTTTCTAGAGAAAGTGTAGTTGTTCAAAACAAATCTGGATATGAATCTTTAAAATCGCAAGGTTTAGAAACTATTAAAAATGATTCAAAAATATTGGGCTGACTTAAAAAAATGCTGTATGAATGAAACTGCATTTCATTAGATTTCTGATATACGTACTATGAAAGAGAAGGATTATCTAGCTACTTACTATTATGCAGAAACATTAAAATATTTTTACTTAGCAGCAGTAGATAAAAATATTTTTGATTTTAATGAATTTATTTTTAATACTAAAGCTCATCCATTTAAAAAAAGTAATTTCAATAATAAAAAAGCAAAAATATATTTAGGAATTAACTAAACGCAACAATGTATAATCATTCGTAAACATTTAGAGAAATTTCATTTTTTACATATAATCAAACATTCTTAATATTTTTTCTATTTTAACTGTAATTTCCATTGTTGGATATGGCCTTATATTACCAAGGACTATTATAGTCACTTCATCATCAAGATATCTGTGAATATTACAAATATAGCCATACATAGAGCCTCCATGTCTTACTAGTTTTCCGGGCTTGTTTTCATCTAGATTTCTAGCATATTCTTTTACTTTAAATCCATAACCATAAGTACCAAACTTATTTGGTTTACCATCAAATAATAATTGTTTGCTTATACTATTAACTAAATTATTTGTGTACAATGCTATATCCCATTTTAAAAGATCTAAAGCTGTACTATAAATATCACCTCCACCCATAGCGTAACTCATATAATTATCATCTGCTTTTTTAAATTGATCTTCGACTAAATTATACCCAAGTGCTTTATCTTTTGCTATTTCGTTTACTCTTTCGATACCAGAGTTATACATTTTTAAAGGTTTAAAAATGTGAGATTCTATATACTCTTTATAAGATTTTCCTGAAACCCTTTCTAATACAATAGCACATAATTGATAATTAAGATTTGAATAATCATATTTACTTCCGGGTTTAAAAGAAAGTTTGGTACGATTATACAATTTTATCAACTCAATACTACTTATATCTCTATACTGCAACTCTGTAACTCTATTAAGATGTACGGGCAATCCGGAAGAGTTTTTCATTAAAAGATGTAAAGTTAAATTACCTAATTCTTTATTTAACTCTGGAATGTATGTTTTGATTGGCGCATGCAGGTTTAAAAGCCCTTTTTCTTTGGCTTTCATTACAGCAATAGCAGTAAATGATTTTGTTGCTGAGCCTATTAAAAATTTGGTATCTATATTATTTTTAAGCTTCTTTTCAAAATTGGCATAGCCAAACGCTTTCTGATAAATAATACTTCCTTTTTTAGCAACTAATATTGTACCATTAAATTGTTTATTATTGTAATATACATTTAAAACACTATCTAGTTTGAGTATTATACCTTTCTGGTTTTGGCTTTTTACGTCACTATTATTTAAAAATAGTATCACCAATAATATAATAAATCGTTTCATTGATTTTTAAAGTATTATTAAAGTTTCTTTCCATCTTTATCAAACCGTAAAATATCAGTTTGCTTTCCTTCATTATCATATTGATAACTGAAATATGAAATTCCATTATCTCTTCTATTTACCAATGCATAACTCGTATCTAAATAACTAATTTTTATAAGATTGTTTCCATTGTATTCATATTTTACAGCATGATATCCTCGTGTTTTATGAATAACAGGGTTATTATCAATATCATAATAGGTAAGTAAATTTCTATCATTACCAGGTTCATCCCATTCAATAATTAATTTATGATAACCAGCTTCTTTATGAACCGAAGGCTCATTTGCTTCATTGTAAAAAGTTCTTTCATAGATGTTACCATATTTATCAAATTTGGTTTTACTTCTACAAATGCCATACGCACTGTAAATAGGTTTATTATTTTCATCTAGATGCTCTAGTCCTATTTCATAACCAAATTCGTTAAACTCTTGAAGACCTATAGCTACATCTGGACCATTACCTTTTTCTAATTGATATTGATTATTTAAAACTTGCCATTGTAAAAAATTACCATTAGAGTTTGTTGTAATATTATCTTGTGATGCGCCAGAATTATTTTCTACAAGGTTACCTTCTTTATCTATATTTTGCATTAAAGAAATATGTCCAGCATTATTGAAATATAATTTTAATCTATAGAATTCAAAACCTGGTCGAATTGAAACTTGTTTTTTCTCTTCATTAAAACGGTTTTCAATGACTCCTCCATCATTTAAATATTCCCAAGTATATTCAAAAATATTCCAGCTATTTTCAACTCTATTTTCAAAACTATCAAGAAAATGAAGAGATTCCCGAAATCCTAATTGGTTTTTTGTATAAACAAATTCACTACAATTGCCTAAAACAGTTATTCGCTCACCTCTTGTATTAAAAAAGATCACTTTTTCGGTCTCATCATCATAAGAGAACTCCATGCGATGTGCTAGTGTAAATAAATTAGCTGTATGGTTAGGGCTTTTAGGTGTTGAACCATTATAGAAAGCTATTGAAACTAGTTCATTCTTTGAATTATAGCTAAATCTATAATGATTTCTGTTTAAAGCTATTTCCTTTTCCAAAGGAATACTTCCCTTTATATATGACAAAGGTGTTTCAACAAATTCAACAGTAGAATAATAATCAACTCTTAATTTATTATCTCTGATATTGGATGTCTTAATTAAATTTGAAGTAAGCAAGCAAATAATTAATGCTAGGCAGTTTTTTTTCATTTCGATTAAATTTTAATGTAGGGTAAATATCGAAACGAAAAAACAGAAAGTACTTTAAATTAAAAGCAATAAAGATTCAATTCATGAATTGGAACTATTTTTTGATTTCACGAATTGATTTGGAGTAATATTTGTTGCTTTCTTAAAAGCTCGAAAGAAAGCCGATTTAGATTTAAAACCTGCCATTAAACCAATCGCTTCAAGGGTTAAGGAAGCATTTTCCTTATTTAACAACTGTTTTTTTGCTTCTTCCACACGATAATTATTTAAGAAATCAACAAAGCTTAATTTAAGATGATGATTAATTGCTTGGGATAGGTATTTTGAATTGATATTTAAACCTTTTGAAAGTTCATTAAGCGTTCCTTTATCTTTTTTGTATAATTCATTATGTTCAATGTATTTTTTAGCCTTACTGATAATACTTTCATAATGACTTTTATCTAGTGCACTTCCAGAATATTTTAAAGGTGGAAAAAAAGTACTTCCTGTATTTACTAAAAGTGTAATTATAGATAATAAAGTGATTATAATAGACAAAAAAGCAATATCAATGGGCCATTCAATCATAGAATACTTAGTAACATTATAAATCCACTTATACATTACATTCGAAAACAGATTATATAAAAAGTAAAATACAATTATAACAGAAAGTATATGCACTAATCTTTTGCTTTGAATATTTACATTTCTTTTTTTGAATCTAAAAAAATCATAAACCATTATACTTAAAAACGGTAATGGAATAATGATTGATTTAACTAAAGTTTTAGAGTTTAACCAATAATTAAAAGGCCCAGGTCTCATATCTTTATAGAATGAGTTTAGCATTTCCAATTTCTCATTTAAAGAGATAAACTGTCCGGTAACAAATACATATACGCCATAAATCACAAAAAATAGTAATAGTGATTTGTGGATTATTTTCATTTTAAAACCTACCTTAGTTATTGACCAAATAAAATAAAGAAAAACAGGATATATTAATAAGTTATAAAATCTTCTTGGAATATACAGTACGCTAAAATCATATATTAAACGACTGTGTATTGAAACTTTATAAAACAACTCAAATCCTAAAATAATGATAGAAACATATAAAAAATAGTACCCATCGTTTTTAAACTTCTTTTGAAAAATGAAAAATAAACTTAAAAAAAATGCAATAGATGAAATCCCTAAACCTAACAGTGTAAATAAATCAAACTTGTATTCCATAAAACTATAAGAAAAGAGAAAGATATAAAATAAGTGAGGTAAATCTCAAAAAATAGAAACTTTAGAATATAGGTGAAGAATTTTTTATTGGAGAAGGCAAAAAATCTCTATTTAGATTGTAATCTCTAAGCCGATATTAATGAAGCAAATAAAAAATTAAACGCCTCATCATTAGGTAATAAAACTATACTTATAAAAAAGTACAAGAAATAGCGTGTTTTTTATATCAAACAATTTTTCTTCTAAATATATTTTTGCATCGTAAAATGTATAATCATTATACTAAAATTTTAATAATCATTTAAAACGTAAAATTATGCGATTCATCACTAAAAAAATTCATGCATTTTTAGATTACCCTGTTGCAATAGCTTTGATAGCACTTCCTTTTTTGTTAGGATTAGGTAGTTCTAATTCTTTAGCACTACAAATTTCTGTAGTTGTTGGGATTGCAGCATTCATTTTAACTTTTTTAACCGATCACCAACTAGGAGTAGTTCGTGTTGTTTCTTATCGATTACATTTAATTGTCGATTTTCTAGTAGCAGTAGTTTTTATCTTAGTTCCATTCATTTTTTCTTTTGAAGGATTGGATGCTTATTATTATTGGATTAATGGAGGTGCAGTACTTCTTGTAGTAAGTATGCATAAACCTGAAGCTGAAACTTCTAATTAAATAAATCTCATGACCTTGTTTTAATTCCTTCTTATTTAAGAAAGTAAAAAATTAAAATA
Source organism: Flavobacteriaceae bacterium (assembly GCA_003443635.1). Classification (NCBI taxonomy): domain Bacteria; kingdom Pseudomonadati; phylum Bacteroidota; class Flavobacteriia; order Flavobacteriales; family Flavobacteriaceae; species Flavobacteriaceae bacterium. Next base: position 2,707,620 of record CP031964.1, read on the forward strand.
TTAATGAGCAATTACCCTTCAGGGTTATTAGAGATTTGAGTAAATATTCAAGATTTAATAACCCTGAATATTTTTAGTTTAAAGAATACTATATTAAACCTAAATCAAAAAAATACTAAATAGTGTTCTGTTAAGAGATAAATTCAAGGGAATAAAATATTAAATTAACTGTTTAATATTGGCATATGAGTTTTTCATCGCTTTTTCTATTTTCTTTTCGCTCAGCCATTTTACCTTTGTAATACCTTCGTTTTCTTGAGGAAAAAGCTTGCCTATATAATTTGTTTTCATCTCAAACCAATAGGTAATCTTTATTTTATAATTTCCGTTACGCTTAAAAATATGATATGTAGTAGGTAATGGTTTTACTATTTCTAAATTTATAACACCAGTTTCTTCTTCTACCTCTCGAATTGCAGTAGTTTCAATACTTTCTTTACCCTCAACTTTTCCTTTAGGCAAATCCCATTTATCATTTCTGTAGATAAATAATATTTTTCCATCATCATTATATACTTTTCCTCCACCAGCAACAACATTGGGTAATAGTTTTAAAAATTTCTTTAAAAGTTTTTTTTCTTTATGATGTATAAGCTTTATCCCTTTAATTTTTTTCTTACTTAATAATATATTTAAGATACCTTCAATATTAACTTCTTTTAAAGGGAAATTCCAATAGCCTTCTTTTTCTTCATCTATGGTTGTTAAGACTATAGGTTTGTCGTTTACAAAAACTTGATACATTAGCTTTTTAAAAAGATTTTATATTGTAAAAATATTAATTTTATGTAGTTTTGCGCTATGCTTTTCGATAAATATACTGCAAAAAAAACTGCCGAAGTTTTACTTCAAATTAATGCAATTAAATTAAACCCAAAAGATCCATTTAAATGGGCCTCTGGTTGGAATTCCCCTATTTATTGCGATAACAGAATTATACTATCATTCCCCCCTATTCGTAATTTTATTAGGGAGAAAATGTCTGAACAAGTTGAAAATCTTTATGGTAAACCTGACGTTATTGCTGGTGTTGCTACTGGAGCGATAGGCATCGGAATGCTCGTAGCAGAACAATTAGGGCTTCCTTTTATTTATGTTAGACCAGAAGCCAAAAAGCATGGTCGACAAAATCAAATCGAAGGTTTTTTAGAAAGTGGTCAAAATGTAGTAGTTATTGAAGATTTAATAAGTACTGGTAAAAGTAGTTTAAATGCTATTAAAGCGTTAAAAACTGCTGGCGCAAATGTAAAAGGTATGATCGCTATTTTTTCGTATGGATTTGATATTGCAAAACAAAATTTCGAAAAAGAAAACATAGCTTTATCTACTCTAAGTAATTATGATAATTTATTAGAGCAAGCTTTAGATACCAATTATATAAATACTACAGAATTAGAAACTTTGTCACAATGGAACTCTAATCCTAGCGAATGGAACGCTAATTGATATTTTTCTTTATACTAGAATTTAATTAAATATTATATATGAATTTAGAATCATCTAAAGTAATTATAGATAAATCCCCGCAAGAAGTTTTTGATTTTTTATCTAACGTTAAAAATTTCGAACAATTAATGCCTGAAAGCATTAGCAAATTTGAACTTTTAGAAGATGACAAATTTTTATTTGCTTTAAAGGGAATGCCAGAAATTGTACTCAAAAAGAAAGAAGTTACTCCTCCTAATAAAATAATATTAGGTGCTGCTGGTGGAAAATTAGATTTTTCATTGATTGGAAATATTTCAGAAATTGAAGCTAATAAAAGTAATGTTCAATTAGTATTTAATGGTGATTTTAACCCAATGATGTCGATGATGATTAAAGGGCCTATCAGTAAATTTATTGAAACATTAATTACTAATTTAAAGACTATTTAATACAGTAACTGTATTTCTTTTAGAACATACTCCTTTAGTATATTATCTTCTAATAAGATTTTCAGAGACCCAGTTTCGTTTATTCCTTTTATAAATCCACTAAAAACGGTTCCTTTATTACATTTAAAAGTTGAAGGTTTATCTTTTCTAAACAAATAGTTTTCATATTCAGTTTTCAAAAATTTTAATTCTCCTTTTTCTAAATATAAAAAGTAGTGATTTAAATATTCTATTATATACTGTAATAATTCATCTAAATCGTAAACCTTTCCTGTAATATTTTTTAATGATGATGCATTAGGTAAATCTTTAAATTCAACTTGATTAACATTTAAGCCAATACCAATAATTGAAGCTTCAAGCATATTCACTTTTATGACATTTTCAATTAAAATACCTGAGATCTTTTTATTCTCTGACAAAATGTCGTTAGGCCACTTTATATGTAATTTGGGTATTTGTAACTTCTCTAAAGCTTTAATTAAAGCTAAAGAAGTGACTATACTAATATAAAATTGCTGCTCTACAGAAACATTAGAAGTATCTTTAAACACACTGCACATAAGGTTTTTAGATATTTCAGACACCCATTCTGCGCCCATTTGCCCTTTACCATCTGTTTGATGTTTAGCAACTACAACAGTACAATCTTTTAAAGCTTTAGTCATACTTAATGTCTTTAAATAAGTATTTGTAGAATCGATGGCATTAAGTTTGATTATATGCATAAAATATTAAAGTAAGTAAATTATAATTTTCTTAGGGATTTTAAAGGTATTAAGAACTAAAAAAATAATAACTTTGTACAAATTAAAACAATTTAATGACGAAAGAGAATAGTACTGCTAATCATTTAATAACAATTATATTAAATGGTATTGAAGATGTAAAGGGGCAGCATATTAATATACTAGATTTAAGAGAAATAGAAAACACAGTCTGCGATTATTTTATTGTTTGTGAAGGGACTTCCAACACACAAGTTAATGCCATAGTTAATTCCATTCAAAAAAAAGTAAGTAAAGAAGCCAAAGATAAGCCTTGGCATATTGAAGGTGCTGATAATGCTGAATGGGTGTTAATGGATTATGTAAATGTTGTTGTACATGTATTTCAGAAACATATTCGAGAATATTACGATATTGAAAGTTTATGGGGAGATGCCGTTACAACAGAAATAAAAACCAGTTACTAAAACTTAATTAATGTCAAAAGATAAAAAAGTAAACTCTAAAAAACCAAAGCTTAATCCTTATTGGATTTACGGAATCATCATTGCTATATTTTTAGCAATAAATCTTATTGGCGGTATGGGATCTTCAAAAGGAATTCCGTCATCTCCATCTCAATTTATTGAGTATCTTAAAAATGGAGATATTTCTAAAGTCGAAATTGTTAACCGAAAACAAGCAAAGGTTTATTTAACAAAAGAGGCTCAAGATAAAGAAATTCATAGAGGTTCAAAGCCAAACAGTATTATTCCGTCTGCAACACCTTCTCCAAATTATAGTTTTGAATTTGGTGATCTTCAAAACTTTGAAGATGATATTAATGAAGCAATGAAAGAAAGTGGTAATACTATAGAAGTAAAATATGATACTGAAGAAAATCTTTGGGGTAATTTCCTATTATCTATACTTCCTTTCGTGCTCATCATAGGAGTTTGGATTTTTATTATGCGTCGTATGTCATCTGGTGGCGGAGGCGGTGCTGGAGGTCAAATTTTTAATATCGGAAAATCTAAGGCTAAACTTTTTGATCAAAATACTGAAGTAAAAACAACATTTAAAGACGTAGCAGGATTAGAAGGAGCTAAAGAAGAGGTACAAGAAATTGTAGATTTCTTAAAAAACCCTGAAAAATATACATCCCTTGGAGGTAAAATACCAAAAGGAGCTTTATTAGTTGGTTCTCCAGGTACAGGTAAAACATTATTAGCCAAAGCTGTTGCTGGCGAGGCTAAAGTGCCTTTTTTCTCATTGTCAGGTTCAGATTTTGTTGAAATGTTTGTTGGAGTTGGAGCATCTCGTGTACGGGATTTGTTTAAACAAGCTAAAGAGAAATCACCCTCTATAATTTTTATTGATGAGATCGATGCTATTGGTCGTGCAAGAGGTAAAAATGCAATGTCTGGAAGTAATGATGAACGTGAAAATACGTTAAATCAGCTGTTAACAGAAATGGATGGTTTTGGCACAAATACCAATGTTATTGTTATAGCTGCTACAAATAGAGCAGATATTTTAGATAAAGCCTTGATGCGTGCTGGTCGTTTTGACAGACAAATTTTTGTTGATCTACCAGATGTTAGAGAACGTAAAGAAATTTTTGAAGTTCACTTAAGACCTCTTAAAAAAGCTGATGGTTTAGATATTGATTTCTTATCTAAACAAACACCAGGTTTTTCTGGAGCTGATATTGCTAATGTTTGTAATGAAGCAGCTTTAATAGCAGCTCGACAAGGTAAAAAAGCAGTAGATAAACAAGACTTTCTTGATGCTGTAGATAGAATTGTTGGTGGGTTAGAAAAGAAAAATAAAATTATTACTCCTGAAGAGAAAAGAGCTGTAGCTTTTCATGAAGCTGGGCATGCTACAGTTAGCTGGATGCTTGAACACGCTGCACCGCTAGTAAAAGTGACTATTGTACCTCGTGGACAATCTCTTGGAGCTGCTTGGTATTTACCAGAAGAGCGCCTAATTGTACGTCCAGAACAAATGTTAGACGAAATGTGTGCTGCTTTGGGTGGTAGAGCCGCAGAAAAAGTTATTTTCGATAAAATTTCTACAGGAGCTTTAAGTGACCTAGAAAAAGTAACCAAACAAGCTAGAGCAATGGTTACAATCTATGGCTTAAGTAATAAAATAGGAAATTTAACGTATTACGATTCGTCTGGGCAAAGTGAATATGGATTTACTAAACCATACAGTGAAGAAACGGCTGTTCTTATTGATAAGGAAATATCTGATATTATAGAAGAACAATATCAACGCGCAATAAATTTACTAGAAAGTAATAAAGATAAACTTACAGAACTTGCTGAAGTTTTACTTGATAAAGAAGTTATTTTCAAAGACAATCTAGAGAAGATTTTTGGTAAGAGGCCTTATGATAAAAATAAGGAACCCTCTGAAGAAGAAGAGTAAAGGTCAATGTAAAAACTTCAATTAAACTCATTATTTAGTTGAAGTTTTTATATATTTGGTAAAAGAAGTCCAGATTGATTAATAGCAACCCCATTTAAATGAGTTTATTTCGTAAATTTTTTGGGATTAAATCTGAGGGCAATAAGGAGCATAACACTCATTCTGATGAGCGTAGCAAATATATGCCTGATATTAAAATACCTTTAGACGAACGTTTCACCATTAACTTTAAAGCTAATGGAGGTAAATTCTTATATTCTGAAAATTTAAACGAAGTACGTCACAATTTAAATAGCATACTTGCTGAAAATGATTGGAATGACAAAAAGGTTTTTTTAATTGACAATCAATTGGCAGATAAGTTTAATGATTTTAATTTATCGATTAGTAGAAATACTAATGAAAGTACATTTTTCTTTTCTACCTGTGAACATTTAATAGCTAATGACGGTTCCTTGCTAATTTCGTCTCGACAAATAGCAGAAAAGAAACTTAAAGACTTACCTGACAACTTTATAATTTTTGCAACGACCAGCCAGCTTGTTGATACTATTAGTGAAGGATTGAAAGGGATTAAGGAAAAAAGCAAAAAAAAAATACCAAGTAATATTACTACAATTAAGCACTTTAAAACTTATGAGGATAAAGATTTTTTAAGCTATGGAAGTAGTTCAAAAAACCTATATTTGCTCCTGTTAGAAGACTTATAAATGAAAGAATTAATTGTTAGGGCATTCTCAGGTCTGTTGTATGCAGCTCTGTTTTTAATTTCATTACAATCTCAATATACTTTAATAATATTATTTTTTGTTTTCGGGTTAATTTCTTTAGTTGAATTTAATAAGCTTATCGGTTTAAAAAGCTTTCTCTCTTATGTTATTTTTTCCATTCTATATTTATTTGTCGCATATTGGCAGTTATTTATAGATTCTAACGATGGATTTATGGAAGTTATTCAGATACTACATGTATTAAGTATTTTTGTGCTCTTATTCTTAATTAAAGATCTATTTTCTGAAAAGACACTACCTTTATTCTCGACCAAACGTTATATAAATACAACATTTTACCTTTCTAGTGCTTTTATTTTTATCATTCTTATTGCGGGATATTATGATGAGTTTAACCCCAATATACTTTTAGGGTCTTTTATTTTAGTTTGGATCAATGATACGTTTGCATATTTGGTAGGTAAAAATTTTGGTAAACAAAAGCTCTTTTCTGCCATATCCCCTAAAAAAACAGTAGAAGGGTTCTTAGGAGGTTTATTATTTTCATGTATAGGAAGTTATTTCATTGCAGAATATACATATACATTAGATTTTACAAGTTGGCTAACTTTAAGTATAATTATTAGTGTTTTTGGAACTCTAGGCGATTTAATAGAGTCTAAATATAAACGTCAAGCTGGAGTAAAAGATAGTGGTGTTATTATGCCTGGTCATGGTGGATTGTTAGATAGATTAGATAGTATTATTTTTGCAGCTCCTTTTATTTATTTATTTCTAAGAGTTATTAAATATGTTTCATAAAGAAGGTTTTAAGATTATATTCATATCCTTTACGATAACAGTAATTTCATTTTTAATTATTGATAAGTTTATAACTATAGGCTGGTTACAAAAACTGTTAGAACTTGTTATTCTTATTTTATTTGTATTGATATTACAATTTTTCAGAAACCCGAAACGTAATACCATTATAAAAGAAAATCAAATTTTATCGCCTGTTGACGGGAAAGTAGTTGTTATAGAAGAAGTATTTGAAAAAGAATATTTTAAAGAAAAACGCATACAAGTTAGTGTATTTATGTCTCCCTTAAATGTACATGTTACACGTTATCCAATTAGTGGTAATATTATTTTTAGCAAATATCATCCGGGAAAATACTTAGTAGCATGGCACCCTAAAGCTAGTGAAGAAAACGAACGTACAACAGTGGTTATAAAAAATGAAACTTATGGATCTGTTCTTTATAGGCAAATAGCAGGTGCATTAGCCAAACGTATTGTTAATTATGCAATAGAAAACAATACTGTGATTCAAGGTGCAGATTCTGGGTTTATAAAATTTGGTTCAAGAGTAGATTTATTTTTACCTTTAGACACCAAAATAAAGGTACAACTCAACGAAAAAGTACGAGGTGGAGAAAGTATAATTGCCGAAGCTTAATAATAATGATTTCAGATGAGTTAGATAAGGAATTTAAAGATGCTGTAGAGCTTGTTAATGCTCATCAGGAGCCATTTCCTGCAGATTTCTTATTACGCCTTTATGCATACTATAAAAAGGCAACTAATGACTATGGGAGACCCCGTAGTAAAGTGCCAATAATAAATGCATTTAAAACCAATGCTTTATTTCAAGCTCAAGATATCACAGAAAATGAAGCTAAACGAGCATATATAGATTTAGTAAATAATTATTTTTTATATAGAAAATAAAAAAGAGCTAAATACAAATTAGCTCTTTTTTTATCTAATACATTTTAATTCTTCTTCATTATAAATTAGCTAAACTCGTCTTTAAGGTTTCTATTTTTGCTAGTGCATCTGCTTCTTTTTTCTTTTCAACAGCTACAACTTGTTCTGGAGCATTATTAACAAAACGTTCGTTTGCTAATTTTTTCTGTACAGATTTTAAAAACCCTTCTGTATAATTTAATTCTTCGGTGAGCTTTCCTCTTTCTTCTTCGATATCTATAGTACCTTGCATTGGCACAAAATATTCATTAGAATTAACCCTAAATGTTAATGCGCCTTCAACTTTATTTTTGGTATAACTTAATAATGAAATATTACCCATCTTAGTAATAATAGCATCAAAAGTTTTTGAAGTATTTTCATTATTTATTACAAACATCTCTATCGCATCTTTAAATGCAATATTTTTTTGTTTTCTAATTGTTCGAATTCCTGAAATTACTTCTGAAGCTAATTCAAATTCAGAAATTAAAGTTTCATTTATCGGTTTTGCTTCTGGCCATTTTGCAATTATTAGTGCTTCATTAGGAGTTCTTTCAGATATTTGCTGCCATATCTCCTCAGTAATAAATGGCATAAATGGATGCATTATTTTTAAATTGTTTTCAAAAATAGACATTAAATTATCTAATGTCTTCTTATCTATTGGTTGTTGATATGCTGGTTTAACTATTTCTAATAACCATCCACAAAAATCATCGTAAATGAGTTTATAAATAGCCATTAAAGCATCACTAAGTCTATATTTACTAAAGTGATCTTCAATTTCTAATAATGCTTTTTGAAATTTAGACTCAAACCATTCTAATGCAATCTTACTAGAATTTGGTTGCTCTATAGCTTCAACTTGCCATATTTTAGTTAAATTTAATGCACTCCATAATTTAGTTCCAAGTCCTTTTCCTTGTTGACACAAAGCTTCATCAAACATTAAATCATTACCAGCTGCACTACTTAATAAAAGACCTACTCGAACACCATCTGCACTATATTTCTCTATTAATTTTAAAGCATCAGGAGAATTCCCTAATTGTTTAGACATTTTACGACGCTGTTTATCCCTAACAAGTCCTGTTAAATAAACATTTGAAAATGGTTTTTCTCCTTTATACTCATATCCAGAAATAATCATACGTGCAACCCAAAAAAATAAAATATCTGGTCCAGTAACTAAATCATTGGTTGGGTAATAATAATTAATATCTTTATTTTCAGGGTTACGAATTCCGTCAAACACACTTATAGGCCATAACCAAGAAGAGAACCAAGTATCTAAAGCATCTTTATCTTGTTTTAAATCTTCAAGGTTCAAATTATTATTTTTTGTTTTTTCTTGAGCTAATTCTAAAGCTTCTTCCTTATTTTTTGCAACTACAAAATCATTCTTTCCATCTCCAAAATAATATGCAGGAATTTGTTGCCCCCAAATTAATTGACGAGAGATATTCCAATCACGAATATTCTCCATCCAGTGACGGTAAGTATTTTCGAATTTCTTAGGAAAAAGTTTAATATCATCATCTTCTAAAACTGCTTTAATAGCCGGTTTTACTAATTCTTCCATTTTAAGAAACCACTGATCACTTAATCTTGGTTCTATAACCGCATGTGTACGTTCACTAGTTCCAACTTTATGAGTAATATCTTCTGTTTTGACTAATATATCTAATTCTTTAAGTTCTTTAGCTACATCTTTACGTGCCACTACCCTATCTTTTCCTTCGTGATGTAGGCCAAAACTATTTAATGTAGCATCATCATTTAAAATATCAATAACTTCTAAATTATGACGCTCTCCTATTTCTTTATCATTTACATCATGAGCTGGAGTTATTTTTAAGCATCCCGTACCAAATTCAATATCTACATAGCCATCTTCAATAATTGGAACAACGCGATTACAAATAGGAACAATAACATTTTTCCCTTTTAAATGTTTAAAACGTTCGTCCTTAGGATTTACACAAATTGCAGTATCTCCTAGAATGGTCTCAGGACGTGTAGTAGCAATAGTAACATAATCTTCTTCATTTTCAATTTTATAATTCACATAATACAGTGTATCTGTACGCTCAATGTGATTTACTTCTTCATCAGATAAGGTTGTTTTTGCTTCTGGATCCCAATTTACCATACGATAACCACGATAAATAAGACCTTTATTATATAAATCGACAAATACTCTAATCACACCTTCACTCATATCATCATCCATAGTGAACTTTGTACGATCCCAATCACATGAACAACCCAATTTTTTTAGCTGCTCTAAAATAACACCTCCATATTCATGTGTCCATTCCCAAGCATGTGCTAAAAACTCTTCTCTTGAAAGGTCATTTTTATCTATTCCATTCTCTTTAAGTTTTGCAACAACTTTAGCTTCGGTAGCTATAGATGCGTGATCTGTTCCTGGTACCCAACATGCGTTTTTACCTTGAAGCCTTGCACGACGTATTAAAACATCTTGTATGGTATTATTAAGCATATGCCCCATATGTAATACTCCCGTTACATTAGGTGGCGGAATTACAATTGTATAAGGCTCTCTTTCGTCTGGTTCTGAATGAAAATAATTATGTTTCATCCAGTAATCGTACCATTTATTTTCTACTTGAATTGCATCGTATTGAGATGAAATAGACATACTTTGGAATAGTTTTTGAGTATTGATTCGCAAAAATACTTATATTTCTTTTTCTGTAAAATTATAATGCTATTATTATATCTTATATACGTTAAATGTATATGCAATACATCTAATATTTTTGCAGATTGAATAAAAAGTGATTAAGTTTACATAGAATTTAAATTAAAAATTATGAAACATTTAGTTACAATATTGTTTATTGGACTTATTAGTTTTTCTATTAAAGCACAAGATAAAGTTGCTAAAATTGAATTTAAAACTGATGTGATAGACTACGGAACTATTGAAAAAGGTGCTAATGGTGTTAGAGTATTTGAATTCACTAATACTGGAAATGCTCCACTTATAATTTCAAAAGTTAAATCTAGTTGTGGATGTACAATTCCTAAAAAACCGGAAAAACCAATTATGCCAGGTGAGTCAGGCGAAATTGAAGTTAAATATGATACAAATAGAGTGATTCCTTTCAGAAAAACCATAACAGTTACTTCAAATGCAGATACCCCAAATGTAGCATTAAAAATAAAAGGTACAGTAGTGGAATCTACAGCAAATTAGATAAATTCAAAAAATATCAATAATAAAAAGAGGTTTTAATTTAGAACCTCTTTTTTATTTTAATAAGCTTTCTAAAGTAAAAGAGAAACTACGTTTTTCGCCATCTCTCTCTATTAATAATTTTATTCGCTTCCCATCTTCATCATAAAACAATTTCACAATGTCTTGTAGTGAATAATCATGTGCTTTTCTACCATTTACTGATAAAATCACATCATTTATTTTAAGTCCAGCTCTTTCAGCTGGAGAATTTTTACGTAATTCGACTATAGAAAAAGATGGTGCAAAAAAGTATTTAAAAGTTTTACCTACTTCTATTTGCCTTGCTCCAGCGGCTTGGCTAACTGATGCTCCATAAATTTGAGCTTCTTTTTCTTCTAATTCTCTAACAACTCTAATCCCATTATGCTCTAAAGCAATTCCACTTTTATTATAATAAAATTCATCAGAAAAATACTTATTCTTTCGTAATCTCATTTTTTTATTATGAATATCAAAAATGATATTAAAACGCTTTAATATCCCTCCTGATAAACTACCGTTTCTATCTTGAATTTTCTTAGCATTATCAATTGACGTTGAATCTGGAAAAGCAACATTTACTTTTCTCAATTTAAAATCATCTAAGAGAAAAGCATCTATTTTGGAACGTTTTCCATAAATGCTACCACTTAAACCATGTCCTAAAAAATCTTGAAAATACTTATTAGGTAGTGTAATATCTTTTGTTTCATCTTCAAATAACCAAATAGCATCGCTACTACCAGAATCAACCAAAAGTTTAACAGGTTTATTATTCCCGTTTTGAGAAACTACACCTTTAATATAAGGCTTATTGCTATGGAATTCTAAATCAAATGATTTACATTTTCTGCATTTTTTATACTTGTAATTATTGTGGTTAGATATTTTTAAATATTTATATGAATAATTAATTTCAACTATAAAATCTTTTAAAAAATCATATCCAATAATTCCATGCACAGGAACACCTAATCTTGGTGAAAAATTTAGATTTGGGTCAAAGACAGCATACAAATCTTGATTAAGATTTATAGCATTTCCAATTTTAAAAATATTATTTCTAGATCTTAACGCTTCTACAGGTTCTCCTTCCCCTAAGCCTCTTAAATAAATTCGTTCTGTTTGATTAATTTGAAGTTCTTCAGTTAAATTAACAAAATTGAAAATTATGGGTTTACTTACTCCAGTATCTAATAAAAATGAAAGCTCAACACCATTCACTTCAACAGGGAATATTATTAAGTTATTAATAAGTTTAAAATTTATTTTATCAGATTTGCCACCAGATAGCATAAATTTACCCTGAGACCAACTACTTGACCATATAAAAAGAAACGAAATTATAAATAGATAATGCTTTTTCATTTAGAAATTTAATATACAAAAAACTTTGCTGGAAAAATACTTTATTTTCATTTACTCATAACATTTAACTCTATATTTTAAACAAAATTTAAGATAAATTTCGCAAATTTGCTCTACTTTAAAATACAACTATAATGCCAAAAATTTCCAAAAAAGGTAAATCTATGCCTCAATCACCAATTCGCAAATTAGTTCCTTATGCTGAAGCTGCAAAAAAGAGGGGTACGAAAGTGTTTCATTTAAATATTGGGCAACCAGATATTAAAACTCCGCAAGTTGCGTTAGATGCTGTTAAAAATAATGATTTAGAAATTGTAGCTTATAGTCGTTCTGAAGGATCTGAGCAATATCGCGAAAAAATTGCAGCATATTATGCGAAAAATGACATTCATGTTAAAGCAAATAATATAATTGTGACTACTGGAGGTAGCGAAGCTTTACTATTTACTTTTGGAAGTATTATGGATGCAAATGATGAAGTTATTATTCCAGAACCTTTTTATGCAAATTATAATGGGTTCTCAACTGCTTCTGGTGTTAACATTGTACCCGTAATTTCAAAAATTGAAAATAATTTTGCCTTACCTCCTATCGAAGAATTTGAAAAATTAATTACTTCAAAAACAAAGGCAATTCTTATTTGCAACCCTGGTAATCCTACTGGATATTTATATAGCAAAGAAGAAATCAAAAAACTAGCTGCTATTGTAAAAAAACATGATTTATTTTTAATTGCTGACGAAGTTTATCGTGAGTTTGCTTACGATGGTACTGAGCATTATTCTATTCTGCAAGAAGGTGGACTTGAAAAACATGCCATTGTTATTGATTCTGTATCTAAACGTTACAGTATGTGTGGTGCAAGAATTGGATGTATTGTCTCTAAAAGTGATGATGTTATAAGTACAGCTTTAAAATTTGCTCAAGCTAGATTATCTCCTCCAACTTATGCACAAATAGCATGTGAAGCTGCCTTAGAAACTCCTCAAAGTTATTTTGATGATGTTATAAAAGAGTATGTCGCAAGGAGAAATACTCTTATTGAAGAATTACAAAAAATTGAAGGAGTTAAGGTCGCTAAGCCCAAAGGAGCGTTTTACTGTATAGCAGAGCTTCCTGTAAGAAATGCCGATGATTTTGCGCAATGGATTTTAGAAAAATTTGACCTTAATGGAGAGACAATTATGGTAGCTCCTGCTGCTGGATTTTATTCAACAAAAGGGTTTGGTTTAAACCAAATTAGAATTGCATACGTACTTAAACAAGAAGATTTAATTCGTTCCGTTGCCATTTTAAAGCAAGCACTTAGAGAGTATAATGCATAAATGATTATCTCACAAAACATATCTTTAAAGTCCTATAACACTTTTGATATTGATGTTAAGGCAAAGCACTTTATTTCCGTAAATACTATTGACGAACTTAAATATGCATTATCTTTAAAAGAGTACACAAAGCATTTTATTTTAGGAGGAGGAAGTAACATGTTACTTACAAAAGATATCGATGCTCTTGTTATTCACTTAAATTTAAAAGGCATTGAAATTATTTCTACTGATCCTTATTCAGTAAATGTGAAAGTTTCAGCAGGAGAAAATTGGCATCAATTTGTATTATGGGCTATAGAACATAATTTTGGAGGTATTGAAAATTTATCTTTAATTCCTGGTAATGTAGGAACGGCACCTATTCAAAATATTGGTGCATATGGAGTTGAACTTAAAGATACATTTGTAGAATGCTCTGTATTAGAAATTGCTACACAATCTATAAAAACATTTACTAACAAAGAATGTAATTTTGATTATCGTAGTTCAATATTTAAGGAAAATGTTAAAGGTGATTTTATTATTTTAGATGTAACTTTTAAATTAGCTTCAAAAAACCATCAATTAAAAACATCTTACGGAGCAATTAAGAATGAATTAGGGTTAATGGGAGTTGATAAAAATCCTACTATTAAAGATATTTCAAAAGCGGTAATTACTATTCGAAGCTCTAAATTACCAGATCCAAAAGAGATAGGTAATAGTGGTAGTTTTTTTAAAAACCCAATTATTTCGAATACAATTTTTGAAGCTTTAAAAATAAATTTTCCAAACATTCCAAGCTATCCTATTTCAAAAGATTTAGTAAAAATACCTGCAGGATGGCTTATTGAACAAGCTGGTTTTAAAGGAAAACGTTTTAATAATTATGGGGTTCATAAAAATCAAGCTCTAGTGTTAGTAAATTATGGAGGAGCAAAAGGTAAAGACATTTATGAACTCTCTTTACTAATACAAAACACTATAAAACGAATTTATAATATAAATTTAGAGGCTGAAGTAAATATTTTTTAGAGTTTTTAAACGTTATCCTAAAAATTTATCTTTTTTTTATTAGAAGTAATTTGTAGATTTCAAACGTGGTTACAAAATTAGAACAACATATTGTATCGTTATTAAAAAAGGGGGATAAGAAAGCTATTACTCTGATTTACGAGAACTACTCAAACTCTTTATTTGGAGTAATTAACAAAGTAACTAATGACAGTGCTTTAGCAGAAGACGCTCTACAAGAAAGTTTTATTAAAATATGGAAAAATGCAAAAAAATACGATTCAAGTAAAGCAAAACTATTTACTTGGATGTATCGAATCGCTAGAAATACCGCAATAGATAAATTAAGAAGTCACAATTTAAAATTCGATAAGGAAGTCCAAATTGCAGATTCCAACGTATATAAAATAGCTACTTCTGGGTTAAATCCAAATACAATGGATTTAAAACAACATTTAGCAACCTTAGATTTAAAATACCAAACTGTGCTTAATGCTTTGTTTTTTGAAGGCATGACGCAGCAAGAAGCCAGTGACGAATTAAACATTCCCTTAGGTACAATTAAATCTAGATTAAAAATTGGATTACGAGAACTTAAAAAAATCTATAATCCTTAAAACTGTACAATTATGAAACAAAAGGTACAAGAATTTTTAGAGTCTGGCATATTAAATAAATATATAATTGGAGATATTTCTATTTCAGAAACAAGTAATGTAGAGAATTTTATTAATACTTATCCTGAGGTAAAAGAAGAATACGATTTACTTCAAGATCAATTAGAATTAGCTGCTAAAACATATTCAAAAGAAGCACCGACACACATTTTAGGTTCTATTTTAGATACATTAGATGATAGTCCAGTTATTCAACTTCAGCAAAAAACAAAAAAATCACCTTGGATTGGTATAGCTGCAAGTATTGCTGCATTAGTTTTTGCAGGCACATCTTATTTATTTTATAATCAAAACCAAAAGCTTCTAGACGAGAATAATACTATTGCTGAGGAGATTTTTGATTTAAGAGGAGATATTGAAAAAAATAATGATAAATTAGATGGGGTGATGCGTGAATTTTTAAAGCTCAACAATCCTGAAACTCAAAAATATGTTTTGAGAGGTAATGAACGTGCTAAAGAGTTAAAAACTGTTGCATACATTAATCCTATCGAAAAATCAACATTAATAGATATTGTAGCCTTGCCTGAACTCTCAGATGAGCAATGTTATCAGATGTGGGCACAATTACAAGATAAAATGATAAATTTAGGAGTATTGAGTGAAGCAGATAGAAAACTCAAGCCTATTCCTTATATTAAAGATGCTTTAGCTTTAAATATTACTATTGAACCTAAAGGTGGTAATAAAAATGCTTCTTTAGAAAATTCTGTTGCAGAAATCCCTATAAATAAAGATAATTAATATTGTTTTTAG
Organism: Flavobacteriaceae bacterium; assembly: GCA_003443635.1. Classification (NCBI taxonomy): domain Bacteria; kingdom Pseudomonadati; phylum Bacteroidota; class Flavobacteriia; order Flavobacteriales; family Flavobacteriaceae; species Flavobacteriaceae bacterium. The sequence continues at coordinate 2,723,477 of CP031964.1, forward strand.
CATAACAGTTTGTTAAACTCAATCAATAGAACTTAGATTATCATATAAAATATTTACTTTTGCATAAAGCATTTTATAGATGAAACTTTTCTTAATTACATTATTTCTTTTAGGTTTAGCTGTTGCAGGTATTGCAATAAAAATTTGGGCAAAAAAAGATGGTAAATTTGCAGGAACTTGTGCAAGTCAAAATCCAATGCTTAATAAAAATGGAGATGCTTGTGGCTTTTGTGGAAAAATGCCTGATCAGTTCGATAGTTGTAACGAACCTCAACATTCGTAAATAAAGTGATTGTATTAATCACTTTATTTTACATTTTTATTGGTATTGTTTTTATTCAGCTATTTTATTATGGTTTTTTATTCTCACAATTTGCAGCTTCAAAACATCATATTACTACTCAAAAAAAACATCCTGTATCTGTAATCATTTGTGCAAAAAATGAAGCTAAAAACCTCAAACAATTTTTACCTTTTGTATTAGAACAAGATTATCCCAATTATGAAATTATCTTAATTAATGATGCTTCTAGTGATGAAACATTAGAAGTAATGGAGTCATTTAAGAATTTACACAATAAGATTAAAATTGTAGATGTTGAAAACAATGAAGCTTTTTGGGGTAATAAAAAATATGCTTTAACGCTAGGGATAAAATCTGCTTCTAATAATATTTTATTATTTACCGATGCTGATTGTAAACCTATTTCTAAACATTGGATTAGTGAAATGGCAAATAATTTCATTAACTCAAAATCAATAGTACTAGGATATGGAGCTTATAAAAAAAGTAATTCTTTATTAAATAAGCTTATTCGATTCGAAACTTTAATGACTGCTGTTCAATATTTTTCTTATGCCAAAATAGGAATTCCTTATATGGGTGTTGGGAGAAATTTAGCGTATTATAAAAATGAGTTCTATAAAGCAGATGGATTTATAAGTCATATGCAGGTTCGTTCGGGTGATGATGATTTATTTATTAATCAAGTTTCAACTGTTCACAATACTAATATCTGCTTCTCAAGAAAAAGTTTTACAGAATCTTTACCAAAGAGATCTTTTAAGGATTGGATTATTCAAAAAAGACGTCATGTTTCTACTTCAAAATATTACAAGATTAAACATAAATTTCTACTTGGATTATTTTATAGTTCTCAGTTATTTTTTTGGGTTTTAGCGATTATTTTATTGTTATTTTCATTTAACTGGAAAGTTGTTTTATCATTAATTATTTTACGTTTTGTCATTCAATTTATTAGTGTAGGTTTTTCAGCAAAAAAACTCAATGAGTTAGATACCATTTTTCTTCTACCCTTCTTAGAATTATTTTTAATTGTCACACAATTATTTATCTTTAGCTCTAATATCATTTCAAAACCGAATCATTGGAAATAAAAGAAGCCATTAAAAAGGCAAAAGAAAACAATCAAATCGCATTCAATTTTTTGCTAGATACATATTGGAATGACGTTTATGCTTTTTTATTAAAGCGTACTGAAAACGAAAACGATGCTGAAGATATTACAATTCAATCTTTTTCTAGAGCTTTTGACAAAATCAGCTCTTTTGATGAAACTTATAAATTTAAAACGTGGTTAATCACAATTTCTAAGAATATTCATGTTGATTTATTAAGAAAGAAAAAAACATCTATTTCTAGTGATAGAGATTCTCATGTAGATAAGCAGGTACAAAATATTATAGATGAATCCCCCACTCCAGAAGATAAATTAATTACTGAGCAAAATTTAGCAAAATTATTGCGAGATATAAAAAAACTAAAACCTCATTATCAAGAAGTTATAAATTTAAGATATTTTAGAGAGTTGAGTTATCATGAAATTTCAATAGAACTCAATGAACCTATGAACAATATTAAAGTGAAACTACTTCGAGCTAAAAAATTATTAGCAGAAATAATACAAGGAAAATAATAATGTATTTAATACGCTATAATCTTTCACTTTTCGAGTTTATTTTATTTAGATACCATATATTTGAGATGAGTTATAAAATTCTATAATTTAAAAACACTTCAGTATTTGAAATTCAATCTAAAAAAACTTGGCCCAGGATTGTTATTTGCTGGTGCTGCCATTGGAGTATCTCATTTGGTACAATCTACAAGAGCTGGAGCTGATTTTGGTCTAGGTTTATTATGGGCATTGTTATTGGTAAACCTATTTAAATATCCATTTTTTCAATTCGGAGCTAGATATGCTTCAGCTACAGGAGAGAGTTTATTAGATGGGTATAAAAAATTAGGGAATGGTATTTTAATAACCTATTATATACTAACATTTGCCACAATGTTTACCATTCAAACTGCTGTAACTATTGTAACAGCGGGACTTGCCACAACACTTTTCGGAAATTTTTCAACCATTACTATTGGTGGACTTTCAATTTCTAGCATTCAAATTTGGACTGTGATAATCACTTTAATTTGTATGACTATTTTGTTTATTGGAAAGTATAAACTATTAGACGGTATTATAAAAATAATTATAATTACTCTTACGATTAGTACTATAGGAGCTGTAATTGTTGCTTTGACTAACAATAATGATTCACTTTCATTTGTTCAGGTCTTACCTAAAGGCACCATTGAAATTGGTTTTTTAGCAGCTTTTATGGGTTGGATGCCAGCACCATTAGATATTGCTGTTTTTCATTCGTTATGGACAGTCGAAAAAAGAAAAGACAATAATACTTTCAATACAAAAACTGCTCTTTTCGATTTTAATATTGGGTATATCAGCACTATTGTTTTAGGAATTTGCTTTGTATTTTTAGGATATCTAGTTATGTATGGAAGCGGAGAAACATTTAGTAGTTCTGGTGCCATATTTTCAAACCAACTTATAGAAATGTATACTTCTAGTTTAGGAAGTTGGTCTTATGTATTTATAGGTATTGCTGCATTCACTACAATGTTTAGCACGACATTAACAACATTAGATGCTTCACCAAGAGCAATGCATAGAACATCTCAACTATTATTTAAAAAAATATTTAAAAAAGGATTTTTATTCTGGATTATAGTACTAGCCATTGGCACTGTTGTTATCTTTTTTGCCTTTGCTTCAGAAATGGGGTTGTTAATTAAAATAGCTACTATTTTATCTTTTATTACTGCTCCTTTTTATGCGATTATAAATTATAAACTTATTATAAGTACACATACTCCAAAAGAAGCAAAACCTTCATCTTGGTTACATGTTTTAAGCTGGGGAGGTATCCTATTTTTAACAGGATTTAGTGTTTGGTATCTTACCACATTATAGAGTTTTCTTAACAGAATACTTTGTATCTTTGTTTCAAATTATCACATAATTCATGAGTGCAGAAATTGCTTCAAACACAAAGCCTGAACGCCAAGCAAAACCTAAATGGTTACGCGTTAAACTTCCAACAGGAAAAAAGTATACAGAACTTAGAGGTTTAGTAGATAAATATCAACTAAATACTATATGTACATCTGGTAGTTGCCCTAATATGGGTGAATGCTGGGGAGAAGGAACAGCTACATTTATGATTTTAGGCAATATTTGTACAAGATCCTGTGGCTTTTGTGGTGTAAAAACTGGACGACCAGAAACTGTAGATTGGGATGAACCAGAAAAAGTTGCTCGTTCTATTAAGATTATGCAGATTAAACATGCTGTTCTAACTAGTGTTGATAGAGATGATTTAAAAGACATGGGAAGTATTATGTGGGCAGAAACGGTTAAAGCTGTTCGTAGAATGAACCCTCAAACAACGCTTGAAACACTTATACCTGATTTTCAAGGTATAGAACAACATATCGATAGGATTTTAAATGTTGCACCAGAGGTCGTATCCCATAATATGGAAACAGTTCGCAGGTTAACGAGAGAAGTGCGTATTCAAGCAAAATATGATAGGAGTCTTCAGGTTTTAAATTATTTAAAAACCCAAGGACAACGTCGTACTAAAACTGGAATTATGTTAGGTTTAGGAGAAACCAGAGAAGAGGTTATCGAAACTCTTCACGATCTTAAAGATGCTCAAGTAGATGTAGTTACTATTGGTCAATATTTACAACCAAGTAAAAAGCATTTACCTGTAAAACAGTTTATCACTCCAGATCAGTTTACTGAATACAAAGAGATAGGATTAAATTTAGGGTTCCGCCATGTAGAAAGTAGTGCTCTTGTAAGATCTTCATATAAAGCTCAAAAACATATTAATTAAAGTATGATTAATATAGCCATAAATGGTTTTGGAAGAATAGGAAGGCGTGTTTTTAGATTAATTGAGGCACAAAAAGATATTCAAGTTGTTGCTATTAATGATATAGCTAATACAAAAACACTAAGTCATCTATTAAAATATGATAGTATTCATGGAGTTCTTAATGCTAAAATTGGTTCAAATGAAAATCATATCATAGTTAATAATAAACAAGTTCCTTTATTAAATTCAAAAGACATCTCTACAATTAGCTGGAAACCATATAATGTAGATTATGTTATTGAATGCACAGGAAAATATAAGACAAAAGAAAGTTTAAAGCATCATATTAATAATGGAGCTGCTAAAGTTATCTTATCTGTACCTCCACAAGATGATGATATAAAAACGATAGCTCTAGGAGTTAATGAGCATACTCTTACAAAAGACGAAACAATTATCTCTAATGCGTCTTGTACAACAAATAATGCTGCTCCGATGATAGATATTATAGATAAGCTTTATAATATTAAGCAAGCCTATATTACTACAATACATTCTTATACTACAGATCAAAGTTTACATGATCAACCTCATCGTGATTTACGTCGTGCTAGAGCAGCTGGGCAATCTATTGTACCAACTACTACTGGAGCTGCAAAGGCAATTACTAAAATATTTCCAAAATTATCCAATGTTATAGGAGGTTGCGGTATAAGAGTACCTGTAGCCAATGGTTCACTTACAGATATTACATTTAATGTTCGCAAAGTAGCTACGGTTCAAGAAATTAATAAAGCTTTCAAAAATGCTTCAAAAAACAAGTATGAAGGTATTTTAGAGTATACTGAAGATCCAATTGTATCTATTGATATTGTTGGAAATACACACTCTTGTATTTTTGACGCACAAATGACTTCTGTTATTGGAGATATGGTTAAAATCATTGGATGGTATGATAATGAAACAGGGTATTCAAGTAGGATCATTGACTTGATTCACTATTTATCAAGTAAATAAATCATCTAAAAAGCTACAAAAAAATGCATTTTATCGAATATATTACTATATTTGTCGATAAAATGACTCTAAATGTCCCGAATCAAATATTACATATTTGTATTTTTAGTTTCAATTGCTTCTCATCATTATGCACAAAATAATAGTGGGCAAGATTCTGCATTAAATAAAAATACTATTGAAAATAGTATTAATAAAGCTGAATTAGAGATACAAAACGGCAACTTATTTGATGCTGGAAGTACACTTAGAAATGCTTTAATTAATGCCGAAACAATTGATGATAAAAAGCTTCAAGGAATAATACAATCGAAAATAGCAAAGCTTCAATATTTAATTGAGGATAATGACAAAGCTAAAATTACAATCATTAAGGCAATTAATATACAAAGAGAACTTAATGACAAAAACAATTTAGCAATATCTAGATATATTTCAGGGTTAATTCATTTAAAAATTAAAGAATATGTAACTGCACTCGATTTATTTAAATCGGCTAAAACAATATTTGAAGAAGAAAATCGCAATGAATTTATTGCAGAGATTGCATTAAATCAAGCTATTTGTCATATAGAATTAAACAATTTGAGCTCTGCTTCATTTTTTATAGATGAATCTATTTCATTAGCAAGAAAACATAATATTCCAAAAGTAGAAAGCGCTGCGTTAATTAAAAATGGTATTGTTACTTCTAAAGAAGAAAATTATAATAAAGCATTATTTTTAACTCAAGAAGGGTTAGAAAAAGCAAGGCAAATTGGTTCGTTAGAATTGATTAATGATGGTTACAAAGCATTAAGTGATATATATACATTACAAGAAAACTATCAAGAAGCTAATATTAACTTAAGACATTATATTGCTATAAATGATTCTATTCAAACTATAAGGAAAGAAACTTTATCTCCAGAAAAGAACGCACAATCTCTTCTTAATGATAGAGATGCGCTTATAAATAAATTAGAGGCTGAGGGGTTAGAACAAAAAAAAGAGGATAATTTATCACAATTAACAACTATACTAAGTGTTGCTTTAATTACGATATTATCACTTTTAACATTGTCATTATACAAAAACAATAATATTAGAATTAAAACTAATAATATGTTGTATCGTAAAAATGATGAACTTTTAACTGAAAAAGAAAGAGCGGAAATTGCTGCAAAAACTAAAACAAATTTTTTATCTACAGTAACACATGAGCTAAGAACTCCACTCTATGCAGTAACAGGTTTAACCAATATGTTATTAGAAGAAAATCCAAAAAAAGAACAAATACAACATTTAAAATCTCTTAAATTTTCTGGAGATTATCTACTTACATTTATTAATGACATTCTTCAAATCAATAAAATTGAAGCTAATAAAGTTGAACTTGATCCAGAAATATTCAACCTTAAACATAAAGTAGAAAATGTAATTTCAGCATTAAATAATTCAGCACTAGATAATAATACAATGATTCACTTTGAGTATGATAAGCATCTCCCTGAAACATTTAATGGTGATCAATTAAAGATATCTCAAATTCTCATTAATTTAATTGGTAATTCAATCAAGTTCACAAAAAATGGAGATATCTGGGCTAAAGTAACGCTTGTTTCAAAAAATAAATCAATGCATAATGTCCGATTAGAGATTAAAGATAACGGTATAGGAATTACTAAAGAGAAGCAAGATAACATGTTCGAGAGTTTTTCTCAAGGTTCGGTGCAAATTAATCGTAAATACGGTGGAACCGGATTAGGGCTTTCTATCGTAAAAGGATTGGTAGATATTTTAAAAGGAAAAATTTATTTAAAAAGTGAGCTCGGTAAAGGAACAAGTTTTTTCATAGAATTTCCATTAGAAGAAGCAAAGGAACTAGCAATTCCTGTAAAAAAGGACTATTCTAAAAGCATTAGTGATTTAGATTTAGGTAAGGTTAAAATTTTGGTTGTAGAAGATAATAAAATCAATCAAATGATTACCAAAAAAATACTAACTAAAATGGGCATCAATTGTGAGCTCGTAGATAATGGTGAAGATGCAGTTGAAAAAGTTAAAGAAATTAAATATGATGTTGTATTAATGGATATACACATGCCAGGTATTAGCGGGTTAGAAGCCACAAAACGCATTAGAGCATTTAATAAAGAACTTACTATTTTTGCACTTACAGCTGTTACTCTTGAAGATAAAATGCAAGAATTTGATGATGCTGGTTTTAACGATATTATTTCTAAACCTTTTAAACAAGAAGATTTTGAAAAGAAATTGTACGAAGCCCTATCTGGTGGAGCTTCATCTATTTCAGCCTAACGTTTTTGAAGTTTTACTTATTACATAATCTTTTATACACTTATTAAATTCTTCTTCTTGAAACATTTTTGTTTCAATAGGCAGATAGTAAAGTATATCACTATTCATTTTATCTTTTAATCTCATAAAATCTTTTTCAGTAGTAAGTATAAAAGATTTAGACTTAAGTATACTTATTTCATTAACAGAAAATTCATGATGATCTTTAAACCTTAAATGTTCAAAAGAAAATCCTTCAGAGTTTAAAAAATCTATTAATGGTTTAGGATTTGCTATTCCAGTAACCAAAGTAAACTCATTTACTTTTAATTTAGATAATGATATATCACTATCTAAAGAATATACTTTGTCAGAATACTTAATACTACTAAAAAACACATCTTGATGACTTAATGGTTTTATTTTTTTAATAATCGTTTCTTGTTCTTGTATACTAATTGTAGGAGGGCATTTGGTAACTATAATTATATTAGCACGTTTTGCTCCAATTTTTGGTTCTCGTAAATCTCCTGTAGGTAATACAAAATCATCTACATAAAGTTTACTATAAGTAGTAAGCAATATATTAAAATTTGCATTAACTTTTCGGTGTTGAAAAGCATCATCTAATAAAATAACTTCTGGGGGCTCAGCTAGATTTTCTAATTCTGCTATTCCATTTTGTCTGTTAGCATCAACACTTACAATTACATCTTTAAATTTCTGATAAAATTGAAAAGGTTCATCTCCTAGGGATAAAGCAGAAGATTTTTCATTTGCTAAAATAAAACCAGTAGTATTACGCTTATATCCTCTACTTAAAGTTGCAATTTTATAATGGTCCTGTAATATTTTTATGAGATATTCAATCATTGGTGATTTTCCAGTTCCACCAACACTCAAATTACCGACAGTAATTAATGGCAATTCATATGATTTAGAATTAAAAATCCCTTCATCATAAGCTTTATTGCGCAACCAAGTAACAGCGTAATAAATAGGTACTATAGGAAACAATATTTTTCGCACCAATTTCATAGCAACGAAAGTAATTATTTATATTTGAACTTAAACAGAAAAAACTTATGATTGTTCAAGATGTTATTACTCATTTAAATGAATTATCGCCAATAAGCTATGCAGAAGATTTTGATAACGTAGGCTTGTTAGTAGGAAATAAAAATAGCAAAGTTACTGGCATTTTGGTAACCTTGGATACCCTTGAACCTGTAATTGATGAAGCAATAGAAAACAATTGTAACCTTGTTGTTAGCTTTCATCCTATTATTTTTAAAGGGTTAAAAAAACTAACTGGTAATTCTTATGTTGAACGTGTTGTAATGAAAGCAATAAAGCATGAGGTAGCTATTTTTGCAATCCATACAGCTCTAGATAATGCGTTTTATGGTGTGAATGATATGATTTGTAATAAAATTGGATTAGTAAATCGAGAAATCTTAATTCCTCAAAGTGGAAGCATAAAAAAGCTAACAACTTATGTCCCTAAAGATGAAGCAAAAACGCTTCGTGAAGCTCTATTTAATGCCGGAGCAGGAAGCATAGGTAATTATGACCATTGTAGTTTTAATGTTGATGGAATAGGTACTTTTAATGGTAACGAAAATTCAAATCCTACAAAAGGTAAAAAAGGTATCACTCAAAACGAAAAAGAAACACAAATATCCATAACATATACAAAACATTTGGAGTCTAAAATCATTGATACACTATTAAAATCGCATTCTTATGAAGAAGTCGCTTATGAGATTTCAACTCTAGATAACAAAAATCAAAATATCGGTATGGGAATGATCGGAGTTTTAGAAAACCCTATGGACGAAAATTCTTTTCTACAACATATAAAATCTACAATGCAAGTACATACGATTAGGCATTCGAAATTATTTGATAAGCCTATTCAAAAAGTAGCTGTACTAGGTGGTTCAGGTAGTTTTGCAATTACTGCTGCAAAAGCAGCAAAAGCAGACATTTTTATCACTGCAGATCTTAAGTATCATGATTTTTTCTCAGCTGAAAATGATATTGTTTTGGCTGATATTGGTCACTATGAAAGTGAGCAATTCACAAAAAACCTTTTAGTTGCTTATCTTACAAAAAAAATTCCTAATTTTGCAATCGTTTTATCAAACACAAACACAAATCCTGTAAAGTATATATAAGCATGGCTAAAAAGAAAGAAGTTACTGTAGAAGAGCGGTTAAGAGCATTGTACGACCTACAATTAATCGATTCTCGCGTTGACGAAATTAGAAATGTAAGAGGAGAATTACCTTTAGAAGTTGGTGATTTAGAAGATGAGATCGAAGGTTTAAATACTAGGCTTCAAAAATTAAATGATAGTCTTACAAATATAGATGATCAAATTAAAGCGAAAAAAAATTTAATTGAAGAAGCTAAAACTTTAATTAAAAAATACGCTGAACAGCAAAAAAATGTTAGAAATAACAGAGAATACAATTCTTTAACCAAAGAAACTGAATTTCAAGAATTAGAAATTCAATTAGCAGAAAAACATATTAAAGAGTTTAAAATTCAAATCGAACAAAAAAATGAGGTAATCGATGAGAATAAAAACCGTTTAAAAGAACGTAATGAGCATTTAAAGCACAAGAAAAGTGAATTAGATGCTATTTTAGCCGAAACCGCAAAAGAAGAAGAAGCATTGCTAAAAAAATCTGACGAATATAAAAAATCTATAGAAGAACGTTTAGTTGTAGCTTATACTAGAATTCGTTCAAATGTAAAAAATGGATTAGCAGTTGTAGCTATAGAGAGAGGTGCTTCTGGAGGATCATTTTTCACAATTCCACCACAAGTACAAATGGAAATTGCATCACGTAAAAAAATAATTACTGATGAACATAGCGGTCGTATTTTAGTAGATGAAATTTTGGCAACAGAACAAAGAGAAAAAATGGAAAAATTATTTTCGAAACTATAATTTCAATTTTATAAAACAAAAAAGCCTTTACAAATTGTAAAGGCTTTTTTGTTTTATAAAGTCTTCCTAATAATGTTAAGATTTATTTTTTTATCCGACATAAATATTAAATAAATAATAGATGAATTTTAAAAACTTAATCTTTGCGATACTTTTGATAACAGCATTTAGCTGTCAAAATAACGCTCAAGTTAATCCGCAAAAATTAGCACTACAAAATGCAACTCCTATAGAAGTTCCTTTACAAAATGGTAAAGCTAGAGCGTATTTCGCTAGTGGTTGTTTTTGGTGTGTTGAAGCTGTTTACGAAAGTGTAAATGGTGTAGACGAAGTTATTAATGGATATTCTGGGGGGCACACAGACAACCCAACTTATGAGCTTAGTAATACAGGTAGAACTGGCCATGCAGAAGCTGTAGAAGTTATTTACGATCCAAAAGTTATTAATTTCTCTACTCTAGTAGATATCTATTTTGGCTCACAAGATCCTACTCAATTTTTTGGACAAGGACCAGATAGAGGTTCTCAGTACCGCTCTATTATTTTTTATCAAAATGATGAACAGAAACAAATTATCTTAAATAAAAAAGAAGCTGTTGCCAAACAACTTAATGCAAAAGTAGCAGCAGAAGTTTTACCTTTTCAAAAGTTTTGGGTTGGAGAAGCTTATCATCAAAATTACGAAAAACTACACCCTAACAGTGGCTATATAAGAAATGTTTCTATTCCAAGATTAAGGCGTTTTCAAGCAAAGTTCCCTGAATTATTGAAAAAAAATGCTCATTAAATACTAAACCTTAGTAGCTTTTAATGTAAAAATTAGTGGATACAATGTATCCTTCCTTATATAACTACCCGATTTAGTTTCTACTAGGTCGGGTAAAACATTATATGGACTCTCATCATGCTCTTTCAAATATTCAATATACAAACCCGCATCAGCTAATGCAGTAACAACATCTCCCAATCCGTGATTCCATCCATATTCTTTACTCATCATATCTGATAAAGGATCGGCATAAGTTCCTTTATATTCTTCATAAATTACTTCTTTTTGATGATATCCATATTTTAAAACTGGAGGTATTTCTAAATAATCAAACATCCAAACTATAGGATGAAACTCAACTATAAAAAATACACCTCCTAATTTTAAACGTTCTGCAATCATTTTACCCCATGGCTTTAAATCTGGTAGCCAACCAATCACACCATAACTTGTAAAAACAATATCAAAAGTTTCTTTAATGTATTTTGAAGTTTCTAAAACATTACAGCATGTAAATTCTGCATCAAGTCTTAATTTTTCATTCAATTTTTTAGCCAACTTTACTCCTTCTTCACTAATATCAATACCAACACACTTTGCTCCCTTCCTACTCCAACTTAATGTATCTTGACCAAAATGGCATTGCAAGTGTAATAATGATTTTCCTTTAACATTCTTCAATGCCGTAAGCTCATAATGCTTTAATGAAGTTTCTCCTTTAATAAAAGCATCAATATCATACATCTTACTTTTAGAATGAACCTTAACTTTCTCATTCCAAGTCTGTTTATTAGTTTCAAAATAATGATTGATTTTATTCATAATATTATCTTAAAATATCAAAAATAAAATATGTTCTTTAATTATAACTCATTATGGTTTTTTACATTTGGCAAAAATTAGAAAAAATGCGATACATCCTTATTTTATGTCTTGTCTTTACAATTATATCTTGTAAATCAGACAAAAACGCCCAAGAAACTAAAAATGAAGAAGCAAAGCCTTTATCTGCTGCTCAAAAAATAGCAAATGCTTATGGCTTTGAAAACTGGAGTAACGTATCTAAAATAGATTTTGTTTTTAACGTAGATGTTAATGGTCAAAATCGTTCTAAACGCGCTTGGCAATGGCAACCAAAAACTAATGATGTAACTCTAACAACTGGAGAAAATGTTGTTAATTATAATCGAGCATCAATAGATAGTACTAGTTTAGGTGCTGACAGAGGGTTCATTAATGATAAATATTGGTTATTATCTCCTTTTAATTTAATTTGGGATGAAAGTGCAACAGTAAGTGAACATCCAAAAGAAGAAGCTCCTATAAGTAAAGAGCTACTCAATAAAATTACCATTACCTATTCTAACGAAGGAGGTTATACTCCTGGGGATGCATATGATTTCTATTATGGTGATGATTTTTTAATTAAAGAGTGGGTTTTTAGAAGAGCTAATGCTCCTGAACCTTCATTAGTTACTGCTTGGAAAAATCATCAAGATTTTAATGGCATTAAAATCGCAACAGAACATCACAGAGGAGAGGGCGATTGGAAGCTTTATTTCACAGGTGTAAGTGTAGAAATCAAATAATTAATTATTTGGTTTAAAAATCCTATTTTTGTGTAAAACGTAAATACACAAAGATATTGCTTACCTATAAATTAGGTCTCGATTATGCTAAACAGCAAGACCAATTAGATAAATTATCTAAATATAAAGATGCTTTTCACATTCCTAAAGACAAAGACGGTAATAATTTAATTTATTTCTGTGGAAACTCTCTTGGGTTACAACCTAAATCTACAAAAACCTATATTGATCAAGAACTCAAAGATTGGGCTAATCTTGGTGTAGATGGACACATAGAAGCTAAAAATCCTTGGTTGCCTTATCATGAGTTTTTAACTGAAAGTACTGCAAAGTTAGTTGGAGCAAAGCCAATTGAAGTGATCACAATGAATACACTTACCACTAACTTACACCTTATGATGGTATCTTTTTATAAACCAACAAAAAAAAGATATAAAATTCTTATTGAGAGTGACGCATTTCCTTCAGATAAATATGCAGTTGAATCTCAACTACGTCATCATGGTTATGATGATAAAGAAAGCCTTATTTTTTGGAAGTCTCGAAAAAATGAGGAATTATTACATTATGAAGATTTAGAAAATATTCTTAATAAACATGGTGATGAAATTGCGCTAATTATGATTGGCGGAATTAATTATTATACTGGGCAATTTTTTGATTTAAAGCGTATTACACAATTGGGGCATAAATATAATTGTATGGTCGGTTTTGATTGCGCTCATGGTGCTGGAAATGTAAACTTGGATTTACACAATTCGGGAGCAGATTTTGCAATTTGGTGTACCTACAAATATTTAAATTCTGGCCCAGGAAGTTTAAGCGGTTGTTTTGTTCACGAACGTCACGCCTTTAATAAAACTCTCAACCGATTTACAGGTTGGTGGAGTCATAATAAAGAAACACGTTTTAATATGCGTCACGAATTTGACGTATTACCTGGAGCTGAAGGTTGGCAATTAAGCAATCCACCTATATTATCTATGGCGGCAATTAAAGCTTCTTTAGATATTTTTAATGAAATCGGTATTGAAGCACTTGTAGAAAAATCAAAAAAACTAACAGGGTATTTTGAGTTTTTATTAAAACAATTAGGAGAAGAAGCTGTACGAATTATTACTCCTGAAAATCCAAATGAAAGAGGCTGTCAGTTATCAATACAAGTTAAACAAGCAGATAAATCTTTGTATAATAAGCTTACCAAACTTGGAGTAGTTGCAGATTGGAGAGAACCAGATGTAATTCGTTGCGCACCTGTTCCACTTTATAATTCTTTTCAAGATGTTTATGATATGATAAATCGATTAAAAAGTGTATTATAATGACTAATAAACAACAAAATATACTTATTATAGGAGCTGGACTTTGTGGAAGCCTTTTAGCTTTACGATTAGCACAAAGAGGATATAATATTACTGTTTATGAAAAACGACCTGATTTACGTAAAGTAAAATTAAGTGCAGGTCGTTCAATCAATCTTGCGTTTTCAGATCGAGGTAATAAAGCAATGAAATTGGTTGGCATTGAAAAAAAAGTAAATGCGTTATGTATTCCTATGAATGGAAGAATGATTCACGACAAAAAAGGCAATACCACCTTATCTAATTATAGTGGTAGAGCACACGAATATATCAATTCTATCTCCCGTGGTGATTTAAATACTTTATTACTTAATGAAGCTGAAAAACATAAAAATGTTACTATACATTTTAATAAAAAATGTATTTCTGTAGATTTTGAAAATACTACTGCACTTTTTAAAGATTATGAAACTAATTCAGAATTTATAGAAGATTCTGATGTTATTATTGCTACAGATGGAGCAGGTTCAGCTCTACGAAAAAGTTATTATTTAGGTAAAAAATTCTTGTTTAGTTTCTCACAAGATTATCTTACACATGGATATAAAGAACTTACGATACTTCCTACCAAAACTGGAGATTATAAAACTTATAAAAATGCATTACACATTTGGCCAAGAGGTGATTTTATGCTCATTGCGCTTCCAAATATGGATGGTAGTTTTACAGTTACTTTATTTTTAAGTTATAATGGAGGTGAATACAATTTTAACAATCTAACAACTCCAAAAATAGTTACAGAATTCTTTAAAAAAGAATTTCCAGATGCGTTAGAGTTAATGCCAAACCTTACTAAAGATTTCTTTAAAAACCCTACTTCTCCTCTAGGTACCGTAAAATGTTCGCCTTGGCATTTTAAAGGCAATACTTTACTCATGGGAGATTCAGCACATGCTATCGTTCCTTTTTATGGGCAAGGAATGAATGCATCTTTTGAAGATGTGGTAGAATTTGATGCCGTTTTAGATCAAAGCGAAGGTGATTGGGAAACTGTTTTTAAAATTTATGAAAGCATTCGTAAAAAAGATACTGACGCTATAGCAGATTTGGCAATCGATAATTTTCATGAAATGAAAGATCATATTGCTAATCCTATATTCCAAAAAAAGCGTAAATTAGAAATGACTTTAGAAGAAACATTTCCTGATGAATATTCATCAAAGTACTCGTTAGTGACTTTTAATGAAACTATTGGTTATAGGGAAGCAATGTTAAAAGGGAGGGCTCAAGATAAAGCCATTTTAAATATGTTATCAGATAATGAATTAGATTTAAATGGTGATTTCAAATCTATTTTAGAAAAAATAAAACAAGAAACTGAAGCTATATTAGAAGATGACCGAATAGCCGGATTAAAATAATCGTCATTACGAGGGGTGAAAATGATGTGTTAATCTCATAAATTGGATTCCAATTAAAAGATAACACAGTATTAGAAACTTACTTTATCATGGCATAAGTAAGACAATTATGAGTAAAGTAACACCAAGAGGTGCATATCCACATACTAAACGTGTAGGTGATTTTATATTTGTATCTGGTACAAGTTCTAGGCGACCAGATAATACTATTGCTGGTGTTGATATAATTGATGAGATGGGTACCAAACATCTAAATATTGAAGTTCAAACACGAGAAGTCATAAAAAATATAGAACATAATCTCATCAAAGAAGGTGCAACACTTGCAGATGTAGTTGATGTCACTTCTTTTTTAGTAAATATGAACGATTTTGCTGGTTACAATAAAGCTTATGCCGAGTTTTTCACAGCTGAAACTGGACCAGCTCGCACAACCGTTGCTGTACATCAGTTACCTCACCCAGATTTGGTAGTAGAGATTAAAGTAATGGCTTATAAAAAATTATAATTGATTTATTTTTATCTGTAATATTGAAATAAACAAACTTGAATCAATCGAGATCAAGTAATAAAAATGAATATTAAAAACTACATCAACGGACAATTTCATAATCCAATCAATAATGAGTGGTTAGATAACTATTGTCCAGCTAATGGAGAAATATATGGGCAAATACCCAACTCATCTAAAGCTGATGTAGAAAACGCATATATCGCTGCAAAATCAGCATTCCCTATTTGGTCTCAAACCACTTTAGAAGAGCGCAGCCGTATTTTAATTAAAATATCAGAGTTATTAGAAGACAATCTAGAGCGTTTTGCTGCAGCTGAAAGTATTGATAATGGCAAACCTATTGTTTTAGCAAAATCAATTGACATTCCAAGGGCAGCAAGTAATTTTCGTTTTTTTGGCAATGCCATTACACAATTTGCAAGCGAAAGTCATGAAAGTGTAGGGCAAGAAGCTATTAACTATACATTAAGACAACCTATAGGGGTCGTGGGGTGTATTTCGCCTTGGAATCTTCCATTATATCTGTTTAGTTGGAAAATTGCTCCTGCAATTGCTGCTGGAAATTGCGTAATCGCCAAACCCAGTGAAATTACACCAATGACGGCTTATCTTTTAGGCGAAATATGTACCGAAGCTGGTTTACCTAAAGGAGTGCTAAACATTGTACATGGCTTAGGTACTACAACCGGACAAGCTATTATTGAACATCCAGATATTAAAGCTATTTCCTTTACTGGTGGTACAACTACAGGAGCACATATCGCTAAAACTGCAGCGCCAATGTTCAAAAAATTATCTTTAGAATTAGGAGGTAAAAACCCTAATATTATTTTTGCTGATTGCGATTATGAAGATATGTTAATTACAACGGTTAAATCATCTTTTTCTAATCAGGGACAGATTTGTTTATGTGGTAGTCGTATTTTTATAGAAGATTCTATTTACGAAAAATTTAAAACAGATTTTATTAAAAAAATAAAACAGCTTAAAATTGGACATCCATCTGAAGAGTCTACCAATATTGGGGCATTAGTTTCGAAGTCGCATCTCGAGAAAGTAATACATTATATAAATATAACCAAAGAAGAAGGTGGAACTATTGTTTGTGGAGGGAATAAAATTACAATAGAAAACTATGAAAATGGTTACTATCTTGAACCAACAATTATTGAAATCACTAATAATAAATGCAAATTAAATCAAGAAGAAATCTTTGGTCCAGTAGTTACTATTATGCCATTTCATAGAGAAGATGATGTATTACAAATGGCTAATGATGTAAAGTATGGTTTATCGGCTATACTTTGGACCAGTGATTTAAAACGTACTATACGAATGAGCAATCAATTACAAGCCGGAATTGTTTGGATAAACACTTGGATGATGCGTGATTTACGTACCCCTTTTGGAGGCATTAAAGCTTCTGGTGTTGGTCGTGAAGGAGGTTTTGAAGCATTACGATTCTTTACAGAAGCTAAAAATGTGTGTATAAAATACTAGTTATTAGAATATTAAAAATTAAAATAACATAAAAAAAAAGATTCTTGTTTTTACGAGAAATATTATGAATTTAAACCTCAAAAATAAAAATGCTTTGGTTTGTGGAAGTACACAAGGCATAGGAAAAGCAACAGCTATAGCATTAGCAACAGAAGGCGTAAATGTTATACTTGTGGCTAGAGATGAAATTAAATTACAAAAAGTAGTGTCTGAATTGCCAAGCAATAATCAAATACATAACTATATTGTTGTAGATTTTTCTAATCCTGAAAATTTAAGAACTAAGATTTCTAATTACATATCAAATTATCACGGATTTCATATTCTAATAAATAATACAGGGGGACCAAAAGGAGGTCCTGTATTTTCAGCAGAGTTAGACGAGTTTCAAAATGCTTTCACACAGCATTTAAAATGCAATCATATACTAGTACAAGCTCTTGTTCCTTTTATGAAAAGTGAAGGTTACGGGCGTATTATTAATGTAATATCTACATCTGTAAAACAACCTTTAGATGGATTAGGGGTTAGTAACACTATACGTGGTGCAGTAGGCAATTGGAGTAAAACTTTAGCTAATGAATTAGGGCAGTTTGGCATTACCGTAAACAATGTATTACCAGGTGCTACAGCAACTGAACGCTTATCTGAGATTATAAAAAACAAAGCCTCAAAAACAGGTGTTTCTATAGAGGATGCAACAAAAACTATGCAAAATGCTATTCCAGCGAAACGCTTTGCAAAACCTGAAGAAACAGCTAGTGCAATTACATTTTTAGCAAGTGAAGTAGCAAGTTATATTAACGGAATTAACCTTCCTGTTGATGGTGGGCGTACAAAATCTTTGTAACTTTATAACTTGTCATCCTGAACTTGTTTCAGTATCTCATTAAAAATAGATTCCGTATCAAACACGGAATGATAGAATTTTAAAAACCAATATTATTATGAGTAATCTAGTTACGCCTATAAATTTTAAAGCTTGGATTGAAGAAAATCGTCATTTATTAAAGCCACCCGTTGGCAATAAAGTCGTTTGGAAAGATGGCGATTATATTGTAATGGTCGTTGGTGGCCCCAATAGCAGAAAAGATTATCATTATAATGAAACACCTGAGTTTTTTTACCAGGTAGAAGGTGATATAGTATTAAAAGTTATTGACGAAGGTGAACCTAAAGACATTCATATTAAAGAAGGAGAGATTTTTATTTTACCGCCAAAAGTACCACACTCCCCTCAGCGTGGTGCTAATACTGTTGGATTAGTTATAGAATACCCAAGGCCTAAAGGTGTAAAAGACAAATTACAATGGTATTCTGAAAAGAATGGAAGTTTAATATATGAAGAAGAATTTACTTTAGAAAATATAGAGACTGATATGCCTGCAATTTTTGACAGATATTATAACAATATAGAGAAACGAAATTCTACGAGTGAGAAATAATCATAGGGTCACAAAAAAAGTAAAAATTGATGGCTAAAAGAAAATTACGTATTAACGGTCATTCACATTTATTGCCTTATCCAGAGCAAATTCCCGATTTTATGAAAGAAAAGGAAATATTCTGGGTA
The DNA here is from genome assembly GCA_003443635.1 of Flavobacteriaceae bacterium. Classification (NCBI taxonomy): domain Bacteria; kingdom Pseudomonadati; phylum Bacteroidota; class Flavobacteriia; order Flavobacteriales; family Flavobacteriaceae; species Flavobacteriaceae bacterium. Next base: position 2,742,606 of record CP031964.1, read on the forward strand.
GATGATGAACGTAAATATATGTTACAAAAAGGATGGAAACGTCCTGTGACCGATTCTAGTTTTTTCTTAAATGAAAAGTTAGAATGGATGGAGCGAAATCGTTTAGACCATGCTGTTGTTTTAAACCTATCACAACTGTATGGGAATGGTCTTCGTCTTGAAGAAATGAAAAAGGCATTACGTTTTCAAAATGATTTTAATGCTAAAGTTCAGCACGATCACCCTAAGAAATTTACTTGTGGTTTTGTGGTACATCCAGGTTTTATTCACGGGGCATTGTATGAAATTGAGCGCTGTGTGGAAGAATTAAATTTAAGGGTTTTATGCTTACCAACTCATTTTATGGATTCTATTGGGCAATGGCGCTCGGTATTTGATAAAGAAAATGATCGCATTTTTGAATTGGCCGATAAATATAAACTCGCTATAGAAATTCATCCTTACGATGGTGATAAAATGATAAACCTTGAAAATACCGCCTGGCGTTTTCATTTAATATGGATGCTAGCACAATGTGGTGATGCTTATCATTTTTATACGCTTAATGGAATACAAGAACGTTTTCCAAATATCAGAACGTGTTTTGCACACGGCGGACAATTAGCACAAATGAATTTAGGGAGGCGCATACAAGGTTTTGATGGTCGCCCAGATTTGTTTGAAGGCAAACATCACCCAAGAAAAGCAGTTGGGCACCCTAACATTTATTTTGACACCTTAGTTCACGATACTAA